>NZ_JAAHBQ010000079.1 GCF_020144665.1 Oscillatoria salina IIICB1
CGAGTGGGATAATCTTCTGGATGAGCAAGGTCATAGCTAGCTGATTAGCTCACCTGGTAGGCTATGAAAATTTCAGCTTGTAATTTCAGCTTGTAATTTCAGCTTGTAATTTTTTTAACCTACCAAGGGTTAAGCTAAGTTGAGTGACATCACTCAATATGATTTTGTGTCACATCTAATACTACACCTGTAACATTAAAGGCTAAGTGAGTGATGGATGAGTGAAACCTGCTTACTCAGTCAACAGAAAAGCCAAAGTCCTTACAGATAAAGAGTTAAGCAGGTGAGATTGTGCATCAAAGAAAGTATCAAAGACTCAGACAAGAGTTAATTGCAGGTGGTGCGGGGTTAGCTGGGGTTTTCCTCATGGGAACCCTTTGGTACTGGTTAGTCGAACAATGGTCGTGGTCTGAAGCAGCATACATGACGATCATCACCTTGTCTACCGTTGGCTTTAGCGAAGTTCACCCCCTCGACGAGCGATCGCGCATTTTTACCATTTTCCTCATTTTGATGGGTATTGTTACCATTGGCTATATCGTCAATCGCTTTACAGAAGCCCTCATTCAAGGCTACTTTCAAGAAGGAATTCGGATGAGGCAACAGCGACGCTTGATTGATACGCTATCAGAACATTATATTCTTTGTGGGTTTGGACGCATGGGTCGTTATATCGCCCTAGAGTTTCAATCGGAAAATATCCCCTTTGTGGTGGTAGACTCTCAGGTAGAACAAATCGAAGAAGCACAAAATTTGGGTTTCGTTGTCGTCCAAGGAGATGCTACCCTTGACGAATTTTTGTTAAAAGCTGGGATCGAACGAGCAATTTGTTTAGTAGCTGCGTTGGGTTCGGATGCGGAAAATCTTTATACAATTTTGTCTGCGAAAACCTTAAATCGAGAAATTCGCGCGATCGCTCGCGCTAGCACTGAAGAAGCGGTACAAAAGTTACAACGAGCAGGCGCAGATGTGGTCGTTTCCCCTTATATTACAGGTGGGAAGAGATTAGCTGCTGCCGCTCTCAGACCCCAAGTAATGGATTTTGTTGATGGTATTCTTGCAGGTAGTAACAATTCATTCTACATGGAAGAATTTCGCCTCGACCCCGATATTTGTCCTTATGTAGGACAAACTTTAAGCGAAGCTAGACTGCGATCGCAAAGTGGTGCTTTAGTCTTAGCTATTCGTCGCGCTGATGGTAATCTTATTGGCGGTCCGACTGGTGAAACTCACTTACGATCTGGAGATTTACTCATCTGTATGGGAACCGCAGATCAATTACGCACCCTTAACCGTCTCCTCGGTCCCATTAGTTCCCGCTTCCCTCGTACCCCCAAAGGAGGAAAATAGGGACTGGGGACTGGGGACTGGGGTTTTCAGTGACCAGTTATCAGTTATCAGTTGTCAGTTATCAGTCCTGATTGGGGACAAGGGAGATGGAGAAGATGGGGAAGATGGGGAAGACTTGGAGGAATTAGGGAATAAACTGGTAACTGATAACTGTTCGTTGGGGACTGGGGACTGGGGACTGGGGACTGGGAAGACTTGGAGGACTTGAGGGAATTAGAGTATAAACTGATAACTGATAACTGGTCACTGTTCACTGGAAACAATCTTACTCCGACGCAAATCAGTAGTAATAATTAATCGCCAATCCCCAATCACCAATCCCCAATTACCAATCCCTAATCCCCAGTCCCCAGTCCCCAACCCCTAATCCCCAACAACCATGAACGCTCATATCTTAGTTGTCGAAGACGAAGTAAAACTAGCTCAATTTATCGAGTTAGAACTAAAATACGAAGGCTATCAAGTTAGCGTTGCTCATGATGGATTAACGGGTATCGAAACAGCTAGACAATCTACTCCCGATTTAATTATTTTAGATTGGATGTTACCCGGAGTTTCTGGTTTAGAAATTTGCCGCAGGTTACGCACCACTGGAGTTAAAATACCAATTATCTTATTAACTGCGAAAGATGAAATCAGCGATCGCGTGGCTGGTTTGGATGCTGGTGCTGATGATTATGTGGTTAAACCTTTTAGCGTGGAAGAGTTACTCGCACGGGTTAGAGCGCATTTGCGACGTACTACCGAAGAAGATAGCCATTTGATGCAATTTTCCGACTTAAGGTTAAATCGTAGCAGTCGAGAAGTGCATCGGGATTCGCGCGCGATCGAACTCACTGCTAAAGAATTCGATCTCCTTGAATATCTTATCTCTCATCCTCGCCAAGTCCTTAGCCGCGACCAAATTTTAGAACGAGTTTGGGGTTACGATTTTATGGGCGACTCGAATATCATTGAAGTTTATATTCGCTATCTACGTCTCAAACTCGAAGCAAATGGCGAAAAACGTTTAATTCAAACCGTGCGTGGTGTTGGTTACGTCTTGCGCGAATAATTATCTTTAGTTCCTAGCTCTAGAAATACTCAAAAAATGACAAGCGTTTTTTCCTATTTTCTTCCAGAACGACATAACTAAACAAAACTAAATTCTTCACCACTAATTAATAAAAACTATAACTCCGATGAATACGAGGATTTAATTTTTCTTCTACTATTTTACCCTCATGCAAATGTTGTTCGACAATCTTTTTAACATCAGAAGATTTTACCCGACAATACCAGGTTTCTTCAGGTAAAATTCTCACCGTCGTGGCAATACTACACTGTCCCTGACAACCTACAGGTTTAACAATAACATCTTCTGGCAAATCTGCCGCTTCAAACGCCGCCAGCACATCTGGGGAACCTGCTGCTCGACAAGAAGTATTTTGACATACCAAAACACAGCGTTTTCTTTCTTGACAATCTTCATCAATTATGCTGTTTGAAAAATCTCTCAACAATAAATATTACTCAACTAAATTGCTAACTACCAAACTCATAAATATTTATTTCTCCATCCTAACAAATAGCATTGTTTTCCTCACAAGCACCAATACTAACCCAATTACTCGAACCATCAGCCCAATGTTCTTTTTTCCAAATTGGTGCATTATGTTTTAAAGTATCGATCGCATAACGACACGCAGCAAAAGCTTCTCCGCGATGAGGACAACCCACCGCAACTAAAACACTAATCTCACCAATTTGTAAGCGTCCAATCCGATGATGAATAACCACGCGGTTAGTATCAGGATATTGTTGACGAAGATCGGCAGCAATTTTTTTGAAGACTTCTAAAGCCATTGGTTCATAAGCTTGATATTCTAAATAAACAACAGGCTTACCATCAGTTTGATTGCGTACCGTACCGCTCATAACTACAATTGCACCATTAGCAGCGTCATCCGCCAAACGATAGACTTCATCTAAAGATAAAGAGGCAAAAGTAATCGCCAAATTATCGTTAATATTAGTTTCAGTAGCTAGGGGAGCAAAGTTAATCATTTTGTTACAGAATTCAACTAATTTGATTGCGTTGTAAATCAATAAAGTAGAGAATGAAAGGTGAAAGCGCACTCTCTCATTCTCTACTTTTTTCATTCCTCTGGTTCAATTCCCGCAGCCCTTAGTTGTGCAGCCAAACGTTCCGCACGTTGTCTTTCTCGTTGAGCATTTTCGCGTTCTCGTTGAGCTAATTCAGACCCCCACAACAACAACTCTCCCTCTCGATTCCACCACCGCAACCAATAGCCAGTACGATTTTCTCGCGTTCCTTCCCATATTCCTAGAAATAACTCCATTTCTCCAATCCAATAGCGTCTATTATCATCGGGATTTTGCAATTGATACCGTCCAGAACTATCAAGTTGATATACTTCTAAATCGCCATTATTAGGTTGAAAAATAGCATAATTAGAAACTCGTAAAATTTGTTCGTAGAAAAACCACTTACCAGGAGGATAAGTAGGTTTAGTCGAATATTCGCTCCCTTCAGGATCGGAAAGAAACTCCATCACAATTACTGGAATTTCTCCTTGCAATTGTGGCGTGTAACTGCGAATCACTTCTTCTCTGGGTACGCTAATACTTCTAACATAAGCCCAATCGGGAGCTTTAACAACAATTCTGCCATTGACTGTCGCACAAATGCCGTAATTAGTTGGTGCAAGAGCGTTAGCTGGTAATCTACCAGCAAGTTCTAAACTTTCAGTCAGAGCGGCGGCTAATGGAGGCTGATTAATATTATCCACTGGATCGTCTGGTAAAATGTAATCTTCGGGTAGTTTTTCCCAAGTAATTTGATTAGGTGCTATTTGAACTGACATTGCTTACCTAGATTTAATTATCTGTCAATTTTTGTATTTGCTCTATTAATATTCTAGACTAAATATATAGTTTTGCTTAACAAGTTTGCTAAATAAATTCCAACTTTCAATTTTACCTAATCTTCAAATGTTCAAATGGTTCTCCTCGATCTTAGAGAAGTTAAAGAAATATTTTTTGTCACTACAATTGGCATATTTACTTAGGTCAACTTAGGTTGAATAGCAAGAGGCAATAACTAACAATCCATTGTTTTGCTCAAACAATTTTTTGGGGGGACGAGCAACGAAAAGCTTTTCCAGGAAAGGGTTTAGGTAATAAGTCTTACTGACGAGACAGAATATCAACGATACTTGACAAATTTACTAATTAGGTAAGCAGCGAAAATAATTTCCTACCTTTCCTACCTTTCCTACCTTTATTAGTAAATTCATTAAAGAAATATTACGAAATCTAGCCAAACCAAGAAAGACAATATAATATTATGTTGCAACCAAATGGTAAATAGACTGGGAGGAGACTGAAAAAAATCAGCCGCCGCTATTAAAAATAAAAAGCGATCGCTACAAATACAATAGCTGATAAAATTTAGCTGAAGAAGCTGGAGTTTGCTAGCCTGACATCAATTCCAGCAAATGAAGTAATAATCTTGCAAAGTCAAACGAACGAAAATGACGAATATTACTAACTTTCCGGACTTCTTAACATTAGGATTAGTTTTCACGTCTTTAAATGATTTTCAAACTTTCCTAACTGACTTAGGGATCACGATAGTAGTTGTCGTTGTCCTCTACATTCTCTGCTTTTATGTATTGCGTTTCTGGCTACGTCAACTATCAACTGATTTACCGTTAGTTACCTTAAATGTATCTCGATTTCCAGTGGTGGCGATCGCCTTAGCAGTTGGCATTAAAATATCGCTGGGTACTCTGCCATCAGAAAACCAGTTTCCCGTTTTGCAAAAAGTGCTGTCGGCTTTCATCGTAGTTATAGGCACTTACTGGTTTGCCAAAATAATTACCGAAGTGCTTATCTACTTTTTGAAAGATTACGCCGAAAAATCAGAGGCGATGTGGGACGATGTGGTAGTGCCAATCTTAGCTACTACGCTGCCAGTGATTATTTACCTAGTAGGTGGTTTACTAGCTTTACAATCACTGGGTATCGATCTGACTGGGCTTTGGGTAGCGTTTGGTGGGGCTACATTTGTATTAGGTTTTGCCTTGAAGGATATCTTAGCCAACTTTTTTAGTGGGTTAGTATTATTAATTGACACTCCTTTCCGGTTTGGCGATGTAATTTCTCTTCCCAATGGTTCCATAGCAGTAATCAAGAATATTGGGTTGCGCGTGACCAATTTATATCTTATTGATACTCATAGTGAGATGTATATCCCTAATGGGGCATTAGAAGGTCAGCAAATTGTTAATTTAAGTCGTCCCACTTCCCATTATTACTACACGGTGAGCATTCCCTTACAAACAGATGTCGATCCGACGCGGGCGATCAAAATAATGGAAAACGTAGTTTTAGCTCATCCAGATACTTTGGGAGATATTGACAAAAAACTGGAGATGCTTGACCGTTTTTATGGATTTTCTGGTACTGGCGTCAGAGAAGATCAAAAGAGAGAAAATGGACGGCAACGTTTATTAGCAGAAAAACAAGTCAACCTCAAGCTACGAAAAATTGAACAAGAGTTTGAACTGTTATCGGAAAAAATTTCTCATTTAGAAAAAGGTGGCTTAGATTTTAGTGAAATTAGCACCATTCGCGGCGACTATTTAGAAATCTGCGAACAGATGGGTTTAGAAATGCACACAGAACGACTTTGGGGTAAACGGAAACGTTCTTGGTTAGAAGAAGCACAGGGAAATGCGATTGATGATTCGCTGCTCGGTTTAATTAGACACTGGTATCTGGCATGGGAAAAAGATCCGGATTTAATGAAAGAAGATCGGATTATTTTGCCCAAAGAATGGGAGCAAAAGATGGATTTGCTGAAGATAAAAATGAATAAGTTGTTCAAGATTATGACTGAACCATCGGGACAAGAAACGAGACTGGACGATTATGTAGAAAATATGCGTCTCTGGTTATCAGAAAGTTTCAAAAGCTCTCGTAATGAGTGGCAAGATCCCAAAGTATGGGCAGATAAGGATTCAGTGGTTAAATTCTACGTTGACGACATTAAGTTAGAACACTGCGAACGAGGGAACCGGATTAAGAGTGAAGTACGTCGAGAGATGATTTGGCACTTAAGACAAGCTTATCTCTACAAGTAAACTACTCAGACTTGTTTGCCTTAATTTAACTAAGTTAATTGCTAGAGAATGGAAGTCAGATTGTTAGTCAGACTTCCATTTTTAATGAGCAAAGTAGAAAGTAAATTGCAGATGAGGAGTAATTGCTGATGAGTTTCAAAGTATATTGGCTTCGACATAGACTCCCCAAGTCCCCGCAAAAAGTTAAAATTGAAAAGCTAGAAATTCCCCAAAACAAAGGGTAAGGAGTATTATTTTGCCCCTGTCTCCGCGATCGCTCCAGCGAAATCAATCTTTACAGGAGCAAGCATACCAAGCAATTCGCACTGCAATCCTTTCAGGTGAACTAACTTCCGGACAACGGTTAGTGGAAACTCATCTTGCCAAAAAACTACAGGTTAGTCGAACCCCAATCCGAGAAGCAATCCGGCAGCTACAACATGAAGAGTTAGTCACCATCGATGCCAATAATGTGCTAAGAGTAGCTAAATTTTCTCCTCACGATGCCGCCCAGTTGTATGATTGTCGTTTAGCCTTAGAGCAACTTGCTGTAGCAGAAGCTTGTCAAAATGCCACTGATTCACAACTCAAACAACTCGATCGCCTGGTAATGCAAGCAGAAAAACTTAGTCACAGCAAGCCTTCTCAACTAACTAATTTTCAGCTTTTGGATCTCGACTACCGCTTTCACCGTCTCTTGGCTGAAAGTTCGGGGAATTTGTGGCTCAGGTCTTTGCTGGATCGGGTTTTTGATAAAATGATCCTGATTAGAATTCAAACGATTCAAAGTAACCCAGATGTGCTAGAAATTCGTGCCGAACATCGCCGCATTTATGAAGTGATTGCTCAAAGATCGCCGGAAACGGCAGTAGAAGCCATCAAAGACCATTTGCTAGCCGCGAAAGCACGAGTTATCCAGGAAATGGAAAATATTCAGCAAGAAAATTGTTCTTAGCAATACTTTGTTAGTTGTTTTGGGCTGATAAAATGCCGACAAGCTAATAAGTGCGATCGCACTTGTCCTTGATTAACTGGTTACATTTGTCATGATGTCTGCTCCTTATCCCCGGGATTTGATTGGTTACGGAAGGAATCCGATCGATCCCCAATTTCCCGGTAATGCTCGGCTTGCCCTACAATTTGTGATTAATTACGAAGAAGGTGGGGAAAACTGCGTCTTACACGGAGACATGGCTTCCGAAGCATTTCTCTCGGAAATTATCGGCGCAAAGCCCTTACCTGGGATGCGACACATGAATATTGAGTCGATGTACGAATACGGCAGTAGGGCTGGCTTTTGGCGGCTACATCGCTTATTCACCGAGCGGAATATACCCGTTACCGTCTATGGAGTTGCAATGGCTTTAGAGCGCAATCCAGAAGCTGTAGCTGCCATGATTGAATCAGACTGGGAAATTGCTTCTCATGGCTACCGTTGGATTGACTATCAATATTTACCAGAAGCAATTGAGCGCGAACATATCCAAAAGGCGATCGCCATTCACACTCAAGTTACAGGTAATCGTCCTCTCGGCTGGTACACTGGACGCAACAGCCCGAATACTCGTCGTTTGGTGGTCGAAGTTGGAGGCTTTCTTTACGACTCCGATAGCTACGCTGATGACTTACCCTACTGGGTATACGAACAATCTCGCCCTCACCTCGTCATTCCCTACACTCTCGACAACAACGATATGCGTTTCGCCACCAATCAAGGATTTAACTGCGGGGATCAGTTTTTTACCTATCTGCGCGATGCTTTTGATCTCTTGTATGCCGAAGGAGAAACCGCACCCAAAATGATGAGCGTGGGGTTACACTGTCGTTTAGTCGGTAGACCTGGACGCACCGCTTCTCTAGCTCGCTTCCTCGATTATGTACAGCAGCGATCGCGTGTCTGGATCTGTCGTCGGATCGATCTTGCTCGCCATTGGCATCAAAACCATTATCCACAAGGGAATTAGGGATTGGGGACTGGGGACTGGGGACTGGGGACTGGGGACTGGGGACTGGGGACTGGTGATTGGGGACTGGGGACTGGGGACTGGGGACTGGGGACTGGGGACTGGGGATTAGGGACTGGGGACTGGGGACTGGGGACTGGTGATTGGTGATTGGTGATTGGTAAGACAAGGAAAAAAGGGGATTAGGGATTGGGGACTGGTGATTGGGGACTGGGGACTGGTGATTGGTGATTGGTGATTGGTAAGACAAGGAAAAATTGTCGGATCAATAAACTGTAATGCTGCTAACTGTTAACTGGTGTAGAGACGTTGCATTTTAGTCTCTACATACCCTAATCCCCAATCCCTAATCCCTAATCCCCAATCCCTCCTTATAAGCAGCCCAACCGCCGTAGTCAGAAATATCGAGCCAATTGTACTTTTCTACCAACTCGCGAGGATAAAGCATCGCCGTCAAAACCTCTCCATCTTCCAGCACTACATCACCCGGATACATATTTGGTGGTTCCGTGGAAACCAGATGCTCGTATTGCTCTGAGGTTAGTTCGTATACTTCGCCAGGAATGCTAATTCCTCCCTCCTCAACTTGGTATATCGCCGGATGCCAGCCTTCTGCGGCTGCGTGAAGACGATATAGAGGGCGAGTTTGCGCTTTTTTGATAAATTTAGCCGATTGCAGATTTCCGTGGTCTGGTTGACCTTTTAGTGCCGAACCGCAGATGAAAACTCGCTTGCAATTTGCCTTTGTTGTGGTCATCTTAAGTCTGTCTGAGAATAATTTTGCCAAAGATAAATAATTAGTGTACTCTAGATTCCAGATTTTTGTATACAGTATACAATTTTTGCGAAAGCAAAACGTCAAAGTATCTTGAAAGTATCTTTAGTGACGAATGTGACCGCTTCTGGGGCAAAACTTCCTTTAAAGTTGATTAAAATCTGAGAAACGAATAACTTTTCTCAACGATAGGCAAAATCGCAACATTATCAAAACTGAAGAGATTTTCGATGGTAACTGGCTTAATTTCCACAATTTTAGTTAATCAAGAGCGGCTGCAACAGAGTATAGAAACTTTGGCAGAAATTGGTCAAACTCCCCAAGGTGGAGTACAGCGCCTTGCTTATAGCTTAGAAGATCTTCAAGCTCGTCACCTAATTCAAGGCTGGATGAAAGAAGCCGGAATGAGCGTGAGAATAGACGCGGCGGGTAATATTATTGGTAGGTATCCGGGGAAATTTCCCGAAATGCCTGCTTTAGCTACAGGTTCTCACATTGATACGGTTCCTAACGGGGGACGTTATGATGGTGCTTATGGAGTTTTAGCTGCACTGGAGATCGCACGAGTTTTCCAAGAGCGACAAATTCAACTGAATCATCCTTTTGAGGCGATCGCCTTTACGGATGAAGAAGGTAGTATGATTGGCAGTAAGGCTATATCGGGAAGATTAGTTAACGATCCCGCGTACTACGTTCGTCCTGATGGTACGAATATTGAGAGTTGTTTAGCGAAAGTTGGTGGTAACTGGGATTGTATTGAACGAGCGCGATTGACTTCTAAGGAAATTGCGGCTTTTGTGGAGTTGCACGTTGAGCAAGGTCCGGTGCTAGAATCAGCAGGTAAGCAAATTGGTGTGGTTCAAGGAATTGTCGGTCAACGAAGATATAAGATTACCGTCAAAGGAAGTCCGAGACACGCGGGGACGACTCCAATGAATATGCGTCAAGATGCTTTAGTTGCAGCCTCTCAGGTGGTTTTAGCTGTGAATGAGCTAGCTAATAGTTCCGGAGAACAAGTAGCTACGGTAGGAGCGATGCAGGTTTCACCCAATGCAGCGAATACAATTCCTGGTTTGGTGGAGATGGAGTTAGATATTCGCGATTTGTCGAGTCAACGCTTGGATGAACTAATTTTACAGTTAGAGGAGAATTTGGTGGCGATCGCCACTAACACTCACACGGAAATTCAAATTCATCCCCGTCTACGCAACGAACCAGCTTTAGCGAAAACGGAAATTCAAAACACAATCGCCGAAATTTGTCAAGACTTCAACTTAACTTATTTGCACCTACCAAGTCGTGCTAGTCACGATGCTCAAGAAATTGCTACTTTTACTGATATGGGGATGATTTTTGTCCCCAGCAAGGGAGGAGTTAGCCACGCAGAAACCGAATATACTTCAGTGGAGCAATGTACTCAAGGAGCTAATGTTTTGCTGCACGCTTTACTCCGGTTAGATCGATATTATCAGAGCTAATTGGTTCGTTTAGTGAGGCGATCGCTAAGATAAAATCGCAAAACATCTTAACGCGATCGCTCCATAGAGACAATCCTATCGCGACAATCGCGTCGTTGTCTTTGGGTGCTATAGTTATCAGTCTGGCAATAATTTTTCAACTAATCTAAAACCAAAATGGCGAAAAAACTTTCTCAGGAACTAGAACGGTATTTTTTTCAAGAAGAAAGACAAACTTATGTCAAATTAGGCGATATTTTCTCTTTAGCTGGAGAGCGTCTATTTGGCTTTTTATTCGTAATTTTGGCTTTACCTTCAGCTTTACCAATTCCTGCACCAGGTTACTCAATTCCGTTTGGAATTTTAATATTTCTCCTAGCAATTCAACTGGTTGCTGGTCGTCAGCGTCCTTGGCTACCAACAAAAATGATGAATCGTTCAATGACTATATCACAAGCGCAAGGTTTTGTCAAAGCTGGCATACCTTGGTTAAAGAGGATCGAAGCAATCGCGCGTCCCCGGATGAGTTATCTTTGTGCTAGTTTTCCTGGTAGAGTTATTATCGGCATCGCGATCGCCTTAATGTCAATTTCCATGATGATTCCCATTCCCTTAACCAACACCTTACCTGCGATAGGTATTTTTGTCACTGGTTTTGGTTTACTAGAAGATGATGGCGCAATTAGCCTAGGCGGTTTAATTGTTTGTTTGCTGGGAGGAATTCTCACCTGTCTAATTTTAATTTTAGGTCTAGAAGTAGTCGAAGCGTTCCTCGATTTTCTGAAAAACTGGCTTGGTAGTATAATTTCTTAATTTTTACACTAATGGTTGAATGGATAACTAATACTATTACTACATTGGGGTATGGAGGAATAGCTTTATTAATGTTAGTAGAAAACCTCTTTCCCCCCATTCCTTCTGAAGTAATTATGCCCCTCGCCGGGTTTGTAGTTGCTAGGGGAGAAATGAGTTTTGTTCCAGTAATTTTAGCTGGAGTTGTCGGTAGTATGATCGGCGCTTTACCTTGGTATTACGCTGGAAAAATTTATAGTAAAAGACGTATTTCTCGTTTAGCTGACAAATACGGTAAGTGGTTTGCTATCTCTGGAGAAGACATCGAAAAAGCCGATAGATGGTTTAAGAAATACGGAAGAAAAGCTGTATTTTACGGGCGCATGGTTCCTGGAATTCGCACCGTAATTTCTCTCCCGGCGGGAATTAACAATATGAACATGGCGTCATTTTTAGTTTATACTTTACTTGGCTCTAGCTTGTGGGTATTACTACTAACTCTGTCTGGATATATTCTCGGAGAAAATTATTATTTAGTGGAAGAATACATTGGTTATTTTTCCTTAGCTGTAGTAATTATTGTAGTAACAAGTATAATTGTTTGGTTGGTGAAAAAGCGTCAGGGAAAAGGTAAATAATTGATGATAAATAGCAAATTTATCACCACCGAACCTTTAGTTAATAGTGGAGAAGCCGGAGAAAAAATTGTTTGGGAAGCCATCCAAACCGCCTTTGCAGACAGAGAATGTCTTGGCTATTGGCGTTATCCTATTTTCGATCGCGTGGGGAAATTTCGCAAAGAACCAGATATCTTAATTAGCGATCGCCAGCTAGGATTGATTATTATCGAAGTAAAATCAATCACCATCAACCAAATTGTCACCATTATCGGACATCGCTGGCAATATCGCAACTTCTACACCCCAAGCGGAAACCCTTACCAGCAAGCAGAAAACCAGCTATTCGCCTTACTCGGTTATACAAAAATCGAACCCAGTCTACAGCAACAAGTCACTGGGAGAGTAGCGATCGCGCTACCCCAAATTACCACAAAACAGTGGCAAGAAAAAAATTTTCACAAATTACCCACCTCTCCCCCAATAATTTTTCGCAACCATCTCCGTTTATCCGCTTCCAGTAGTGGTTTTCTCCTCCAACAAATTCAACAAATCACACCACTTAGCCAAGGAAACCCACTCTCTCCCCAACAATGGCAATTACTATTAGCAATCTTAGGCGGAACCAAACTATATTCTCAACCCACACACCGAGTTTTAGCCCACAGTAAAAGTCGCGGAAAAACCCTCCAAAAACTTCGCCAACACATCTCCCAACTTGACTGGGAACAAGAAAGAATTGCCAAACAAATACCACCAGGACCCCAAAGAATTCGCGGCATCGCCGGTTCGGGAAAAACCGTCCTCCTCTGTCAAAAAGCTGCCCATATTCATCTCAAACATCCCGAATGGAAAATTGCCCTCGTTTTCTTTTCTCGCAGTCTTTATCACCCAATTTTAGAACAACTAGATAAGTGGTTGCGTCGCTTCAGTAACAACCAAATAAAATACGATTCCAATAATCAACAATTACAGGTACTTCACGCCTGGGGCGCAAAAAATCAACCTGGGTTATATAGCCTTCTTTGTCAAGCAACAAAAGTACCTCGTCAAACCGTACAAGATACCGAAAGCAAACAACCCAATGAAGCCTTAGCCGAAGTTTGTTTTCGCCTCCTCACACAAACAACCATTCCCCAAATTTATGATGCCATTCTCATCGACGAAGGACAAGATTTAATTGTCGATAATTGGAAATACGAAAACAAACAACCTTTTTATTGGTTAGCCTACCAAGCCTTACGCCCAGCCAAGCTCACCCAACCCGAACAAAAACGGCTTATTTGGGCATACGATGAAGTGCAAAGTTTAGCCAGTTTTAGCATCCCCAGCGCCAGCGAACTATTCGGCGAAAACTTAGGACATTTAGTTACTGGAAAATATCCGGGGGGCATCAAAAAAAGCGAAATTCTGTCTTGTTGCTATCGAACTCCTCAACCTATTTTAACCGCAGCCCATGCAATTAGTATGGGATTACTACGTCCGGGAGGAATGCTAACCGGAATTACTCGCCGCGAAGACTGGCAAGCCATTGGTTATCAAGTCACAGGACGTTTTTTAACTAACCAAAAAATCACCATCAAACGCCCTCCCGAAAACTCTCCTAACCCCATGCCTCAATTATGGCAAAATAATTTAATTGAATTTAAAACTTACCCTACTCGCCAACAAGAATTAAGTGCTTTAGCCGACCAAATAATTTATAATTTCAGATACGATGGCTTGCGTCCCAGTCGAGAAATTTTAGTCATTATTTTAGGTAATTTTTTCGAGGCGACACAACTAGAAACTCACGTCGCTAAATTTTTATTGAACCACGAAATAGACATATTTATTCCCGGAAATTCTGATTGTAATATTATCAAAACTGACCGAGAAAAACGCAATCCCAATCAATTTTGGTGTGAAGGTTGTGTCACCGTTTCTCGCATCCACCGCGCCAAAGGAAACGAAGCCGATATGGTTTATATTGTCGGCTTAGATAATCTTGCTAAAGACGAAAATAACTTACATTTACGCAATCAATTATTTATTGCTTTAACTAGGGCGCGAGGTTGGGTAAACTTAAGTGGAATTGAAAGCTATCCTTTTTATCAAGAAATGCAACAAGTTATTGACAGTGGCGATACATTTACCTTTATTTTTCGCCGTCCTCCCCGCAGAGAAATTAGCCTTACCGACGCAAGCGAATTACTAAAAAGATATGCGGCTGGTGGCAGAAATTTCCAAAACGCTGATTTGAATAATGCTAACCTCACCTCAGCCAATTTATGCGAAGCAAATTTAATTGGTGCAAGCCTGAAAAATGCTAAATTAAGTTATGCAAATTTAGCCCAAGCTAAATTAGTAATCGCGGATTTAAGTTATGCTAATCTTATTCACGCTAGCTTACAAAAAGCTAAATTAATGGGGGCAAATCTCCAAAATGCTCAATTATTTTCGGCTGATTTAACTCGCGCCAATTTAAGTAATAGTGACTTAAGAAATGCTATCTTAATCGGCGTAAATTTCCAAGGAGCAAACCTAAGTTATGCTGACTTACGCGGCGCAGATTTAACCGACGCAAACCTCGATAATGCTGATTTAACCGAGACAATTATGCCAGAAATATTAACTTAATTTTAGCTGAAAATAGCACATGGATGAATATATTTACGATGGAGAAAATGAAAGTTTACAAAAAATCCTTGAACTTTCAGAGGAAAAAGTTAAAATTATCTGTCATAAGTGTAAAAATGAGTTATTAATATTACATAATTGGCGTGATTCGCTTAAATATAATAAGCGACCTGGTATTTATTGGCCTATTAATGAAAAACATCTATGTATATGGTTTATAATGTCAGATAGACGTGAAGAACTCTGGCGAAGATTTTATCAACGGCAAGAGGAGCGAAAAAACGAAAATTACTAATAAGAGTAGCTGAGGTTAATTAATAACTCAAACTACTCAAAAAACCTTTCTTAATTCATTTATAAAAATTGGCTTATTTTTCTGGACAAGATAATAGGACTATTGTACCTGTATGTAGCTTACTTTGTAAAAACAACGGTGAGGAAGAAGAAATTTTTTCTACAGCCTGAATTACAGGACGAGGTAGAATTTTTAATAAACTTGACATTTTCATATATCCAGAAGTTAATGGATTATTAAATAATTGGATTTTTTGAACAGTTAATCCCGCTTGATGCGCTAAAGAATAAACTTCATCTAAATGTAATAAGAATATATGTCCATCGGAGTCAGGTTTGAACTGTATGCTTTCAAATTGGCTAGGATCTTGACAGTCGGAAAACTTAGGTAAACGATTTCTAATATACTCTCCGTTGGGTGTACTCATGATAATATAGCCACCAGGCTTTACCAGAGTGCTAATTTTTTTCAAGAAATCATCTGGATGAGCAACGTGTTCAATAACTTCAAGAATTAAAATAATATCAAAACTATCTGGGAAATCTAGCGTAAAAACATTTCCTGGAGCAAAGTTAATTGTACCCTTCTCCCACTTAAGTTTTACATAGTCGATTAATTCTGAGCGAAGGTCGTTCCAAGTAACTATATATCCTAATTCTGCTAAGGCTAAACTAAAATTTCCTTGGGCAGCAGCTACATCTAAAATTTTAGCTCCTGGTGGAGCAACTTGTTGAACAAAACTCAAAGTATGCTGGAATCGATTAGTGTAAGCATAAGCATATCCAAGATTACTTAAATCACCATAAATTTCTAGTAAATCGTATTTATAGCTATAATTCCAGCTTTCTAACCAATCAGATTGGGGAGTAATCTTTTTCATCTGTAAAAGAATTATTTTTTATTCTACTTAGACGAGTTTTCCAGAGGACTAAGCCTGCTTATATGATAATCTATTTAATAAGCAAATATTCAATTTTCAGAAAGCTAATTAAACTTTTCCAAAAAATAAAACTGGTAACACTTGATTGCTTAAACAAGTAGTTAATTTAACCTTTTGAGCGATCTTGGTTACTTTGGTTAAAGGCGATCGCTGGGTTGCACGAACCTGTAACCTAAACTAACAAGAAAGGCTGGGGCGGATAAATACGTATCCGCGCGAAATCCTTATGCTGGGGGTTGATTAAGTAGTTACTCTCAACGGGGATAATCGCTGAAGGAACGATCAAAACAGCCGATCGCCGCGCTTGATACCACTCTAAGCCAATCTTGGTTAAAATTGAAGGTGCAAACGTGGCACGCCAATTAGCGGGTAACTTAGTTTTGTCAACTCTTTCAATTTGCAGATCGTCAGGAAGTTCGATCGCGATCGCCACATACAAATCTCTCGCATCGATGATTTCCATCGGAAAAAACGTTTCTAGTGCTGCTAAGGAAAGCGTAGCTGAGGCATAAACTATTTTCATCCCTTGAGAATGCCAACGACCTCCACGTCGCCGACAACCTTCGCCACTAAAAGCACGAGGCGCTTGTTTTTTCTGGGATATGCGCCAGATTGTTCTACTCAACTGTACACCCCATACTCAATTTTATCGAGCAATTCGTCTACTTTTTGGGTTCCTGCATCGGTATCTAGTAACTCTAACGGAGTTGCTTCTGCTAAAGCCCGATTTGGTCTGTTGAGCCAATTCTTCGCCGTTTCGCTATCCTCAAAAACAGCGATCGCGCGTGCAATAATTCTCGCAAGACGATAAAGTCGATCTGATTCGGTAACATCCAAAGGTTTACTACTTTTCTTACGACGGGAAATAGTCCTTTCTGAAGTTCCTAGCAAAGTGGCTATCTGTACTTTAGAAAGCCCAGAATACTCCGCTACTCGCTCTGCTGCATCCGTCTGTAAACCCTGACGGACAATTTCCACCATCTCTAACGCTGATTGTTGCTGATTTTCGCCGGAATAGGGTATTTTTTCAATCCCCAAAATTTCATAAAGAATATCTTTGCCAGACATCCTGACATCCACTCACAGTCATGTGTCTTAAATCTTACCCTAACTCGGACACTAAGCTATATTGTTTTCCAAGTCGATCTCAATTAATTTATCTGACTGGCGACACTAACCTGAATCTGCTTATCGAAAACGCGATTTTTTCGTCCTCGCGAGCTCTTTTTTAGCGATCGCCGGCTGGATGTGGTGCAATACCAAATCTTACAGTCTTCCCTAACCACTCCCCAGTTGGTTGAAAATTTGGTTTGGGACAGTAGCGATCCTCGGAGGAGTGCTTCCGATAGTAGCATTAGTGTTATAAAGCTAAATAAATTTTGCTAGGTATAAAGAGGGGAGTAAAATTAAACAAAGATGACTCAACCTGAAGCGATAAAATTGTTGTTAGAAGCTGTGGCTGCTGGTGGAGTTAGCCCAGAAGATGCGCAAGAAAAGTTGAAATATTTGGCTTTTGAACCTGTGGGTGATTTTGCTAAAGTTGACCATCATCGTCAATTGAGAACGGGTTTTCCGGAAGTAATTTGGGGTCCTGGCAAGACTGTGGAGCAAATTGCTGGGATAATCGAGGTGATGCGATCGCGATCGCCTCTGGTGATGGCGACTCGGATCGAAGCGAAGGTTTACGAACAACTGAAAGATAAGGTGGCTGGTTTAGAATATTATCCGGTTCCGCGCATTTGTGCTTTGGGTAGTCCAGCCCAACCAAAGCAACATCAAGGGACTATTACTATTTTAACTGCTGGGACTGCTGATATCCCGGTTGCTGAGGAAGCTGCTTTGACAGCAGAGTTTTGTGGTTTCACTGTACAACGTCTGTGGGATGTTGGTGTTGCTGGTATTCAGCGTTTACTCAACAACCGTCACGTCATCGCCCAAGCAGATGTTTTAATTGTAGTTGCTGGTATGGAAGGAGCTTTACCTAGCGTGGTTGCGGGAATGGCTGACTGTCCGACGATCGCCGTTCCTACCAGCGTAGGCTATGGCGCTAGTTTTGGTGGTATCGCACCCCTCTTGACAATGCTCAATTCTTGTGCTGCTGGAATCGGAGTAGTGAATATCGATAATGGTTTTGGTGCAGCGATTTTAGCAGGACAAATTCTGCGTACAGCCCAAAAGTTGCGATCGCGTTCCTCTGATTAATTTTACCTCAGCGCGATCGCTTTATTGTACAGTTGTGCTAGGCAATTCATTAACACCAACCGCACCATCGAGAGTAGTATCAATTAAATTAGCTCCGGCTAATTCTGCGCCGCTCAAATTAGCATAACTTAAGTTAGCATTAGCTAAGTTAGCATTAGCTAAATTCGTATCAATTAGTTGGGCGCTCCCTAATTCTGCACCACTCAAATCAGCATAACTTAAGTTAGCATTTAACAAGTTACTACCTCTAAGATTAGCATTAGTTAGTACAGCATCGCTCATTTGAGTGCGACGCAAATCGGTTCCTCTCAAATTAGCACCGCTCAAGTTTGCACCGTTTAATTCGCTCATAGCGATGCTGACTCCTGCTAATTCAGCATTTCTTAGAGAAGCTCCTTCTAAGTTAGTTAAACTTAAATCCGATCCTTGGAGATAAGCTTGGTTTAAATTAGCCCATTGTAAGTTAGCAAAACTTAAATTTGCGCCGAGCATATCTGTTTTACTGAGATTAGCTTGGCTTAAATTAGCATTGACTAAATTTGCATCTACTAAAGTGGCAGCTTGCAAATTAGCACCGCTTAAATTAGCACCTTGTAAATTGGCTTCTCTTAAATTCATACCTGCTAAATTAGCATTAGTTAGATCGCAGCTTTGACACTGATTAGTTTCCCTCAATTGTTGTAAGTGTTGAGGATTTTCGGCATGAGCTGATGTAGTAATACTAATAGTAGCTACTAAAGCTGTAGCAGCAAGTAAAATATTGTTTTTCATGATTGATTTTCCTCACGATCCTATTAACTATCTTGCCAAATATTTAGCTAAATTTCTTCTTCCTGAAGAAACATTTTCGGCTAGAATTAAGGGATTAGGTTAAATTTTAACTAGACCAGAGATAGAGGCGAGATCGCACCTGTGACTATGGGGAGAAGATCGGCTAACCTCGTAATTGGTAAAAAACAATCGGGAAGCAGCAGATGGACTTAGGAGCAAGTAAGAAAACAATCTTAGTAGCGATCGCCGCGAACTTCGCGATCGCCATTACTAAATTTATCGTTGCCAGTATCGGTGGCAGTTCGGCTATGCTATCAGAAGGAATACATTCTTTGGTAGATACGGGAAACGAGCTATTATTGCTATTAGGTTTGCGTCGCAGTAAAAAACCCGCCGATGAAAGCCATCCCTTCGGCTACGGACAAGAATTATACTTTTGGACATTAATTGTGGCGATCGGGATTTTTGCGATCGGTGGTGGAATGTCAATTTATGAAGGGATTACTCACATTCAAAATCCTAGTCCTTTAGAAAATCCCAATTGGAATTATCTGGTACTCGGTTTTGCCGCGATCGTCGAAGGTTATTCTTGGATGGTAGCCTTACAAGAATTTCGAGCGCAAAAAGGCGAAAAAGATTTTTGGCAAGCGGTATTTGACAGTAAAGATCCGACAGTTTTAACAGTTTTATTTGAAGATTCTGCCGCCCTTTTAGGTTTATTTGTCGCTTTCTGGGGCGTGTTTTTGGGACATACTTTTGATAATCCTTATTTTGACGGAGTTGCTTCAATTATTATTGGCATAATTTTGGCAACAGTTGCTTTCGTTTTAGGTACAGAAAGTAAAGGATTATTAGTTGGTGAAGGCGCAGATCCTCAAACAGTAAATAACATTCGCGTCTTAACCACCAGCGATCCGGCGGTAGAAGCAGTACAAAGGCTGTTAACCCTACATTTTGGACCCAAAGAAATATTACTCAACTTAGATATTCAATTTTGCGATAATTTGTCAACCGAAGAAGTAGCTAGTGCAGTAGAAAGAATCGAAAAGCTAATCCGCGATCGCTATCCGGAAATTAAGAACATTTTCATCGAAGCTAAATCTTTAAGTATGGGTCGTCATAGTGAGAAAATAGCTGAATCAGTAGAAAAATAATTAATTTTTAGACTAACAACTAGCTCAGAGACTCCAAATCAAATGACTCGACAAGCTCACGACCAATTTGCCAAACAATATTTAGAAGAGTTATTATCGCTAGTAGGTCAGGTGGAAACCAGTCGCGACGTACCCAGCGAAGTTCGCCAAATTGACGTTTGGTTTGTCCCCACAGAGCCACAAAATGCTCAAGCTGAAATGTTAGGATTACTAGGAAAAATAGCAGCAAATGCTTGTTTATTAGAACCTTTTCGCAATCCACCGACTCCAGTGGAAGTGCGTAATTGCTTACTCAAATTATACTCTTTACACGGAGAGTTATTACGCCAAGCCAGACGAGAGGGAAACTCTTTAGCAGAGGTAAATTTACCGCTTTTATGGATTCTCTCCCCCTCGGCTTCAACCAGGCTAATCAATGGCTTTAAAGCGGAACTTAATTCAGAGGAAAACTGGACAGAAGGCGTGTATTTTTTCCCAAATTTATTCAAAACAGCCATAGTCGCCATTAACCAGTTACCTGTCAATCAAGATACCCTCTGGTTGCGCGTTTTAGGGCGTGGGACAACCCAAAAACAAGCAATCAATCAATTAATCGCCCTTCCCGCCGAAAATCCGTTGCGAAGGAACATTTTAGAGCTTTTAGCTAACTGGCGAATTAACCTAGAAATTAGGCAAAATTTAGATAGCGAAGACGATCGGGAGTTAATTATGAACTTATCACCAGCTTATCAACAATGGCGAGAAGCCACTTTACTTGAAGGAAGAGAAGAGGGACAACGCTTGATGGTAGAAAACTTGCTCGAAGGGCGATTTGGAAGCTTAGATGAGCAGTTATCTCAAATTATTGAGCCGATGATGCAGCTACCTCCCAGAGAGCGCATTCAATTGTTGCTTAATTTGTCTCGTGAGGAACTTTTGACAAGGTTTAGAGGATGATTTTAACGGCGATCAATTTGTGGATAGATAGTAGAGAATGTCTCGCCTAATTTATTAGTTTGAGGTGGGCGATTTTTCTCGACTGGTTAAAGCACTCGATCGCCCAAAATACACACAATTACTTTTCATAACAGCGATAAGCTGCTTCGGAAAGCAAGTGAGAAATTTCTGCTTCTCCGCGTTGGTGAAATAAATCTGCTAAGGCGTTAAAAATTACAAAGTCAGAGATTCCTTTCGCCTCTAAATCTAAAATAGCTCTCCTCGTTTCTAGCCAAGCTTGTCTTTCGGAAAGAGGAGAGTTTTTAACTGATTTTAGCTCGGGATTGTTTGATTTTGAGGTATTGGTAGTCATTAGATCTCAAGTTGGTGACTGAAGTTAGCTTAACTTAACTGAACAAATTAGCCATCTGTCAATTTATTGATTTGCTACTATTGATAATAGGCGATCGCTGACGATCCAACTTTCCGATCCCGGTTCGATCCATTTCGGTAAATCCAGCTTTCGGTGCGATCGCGTTTTACCTAAACTACTAAACTACTTCCACTTTGCTACAACCATAAGGATTATGCTGATAAAATGTTAATTCGAGAGGCTTGAATAAATGAAATAATTCTATTTGACAAGTGTCATCAAAAGATTTCATATTGTTTAAGTGAAATTTGAGCAAGTAAAAAGCATTACTGGTGAGAGTGGCTATGAAATTTTATTGCGAAAAATTTACTCTCTAAATTAATTTTATCAAAAATAATTTATTTGCCCAAGGATAATTGTTAAAGAATAAACTTAATTTGGGAATTCCCCAGCTTGTTTTTATCGACTGGTAGTTAATGTTACCAAGAAATGCAAAAGTTTTCGTTACAATTGTAGTGTATCGGTAAGAATAATCTTTTTGCTAAAGAATTAAAAGGATGAAAGTGCCAGCTAAACCAGGAATAAGTTGCAAAAGTAACAATTATGTGGAACCGATAAAGGTAGTCGAGAAAGATAGCATAGAAGCGCAAATTTTTCAAGTGCCGCAGGGCTATCGAGTGGTTATTAATAGCCCTAATTTTTATTGGCATCCGGGAATTTTCTGGAGTTTAACACTCCTTGAAGAATGGCTAATTTTGCAATTAGAAAGATTAGAAGCAAGTCTTCCTTTGGGTGGAGATTGGTTAATGCTGGAAGGAGATTTTGATAGTAATGAGTTTTATCGAGGTTGGTTTATTTACGATGGAGGACAAGTTTGGCAAGGCTACGATCCGTTAACTAATCGTTGTTATACTGGCTCGAATCTTAGGGAAATAAAAAACAAAATAGATCGCTTGGAAGCCGAACGTTGGTAATTCAAGGTTTTGACTTTTGCTGATAACTTACCCCAGTTTAAGTAACTTTATTAGACTTATACCAGTTCTTCAAAGTTAAGCTAGAACTGTTTAATTTTTCCCCCTTTAAATTCAATGTAGCAGAAATCAAGAAAATTGACTTCTTTATTGAAAATGATTCCTTAAACCGGGTGTTGGCTGGGAGGGTTCGAGTAAGATCGGCTTTTTGGGGCAAGAGTAGTGTTAACCGTACCTAAAAAGGGGGATTTTGTTCGGGAAACCACATTGACTTGGGTAGACATATATAGTCAAAATTTGCTGTATACTAAGAAATGTCAAAATCCTGCCAAACATTTTTTAATTTCCGAGGAAATTTTCCAGGCTTTTAAAAGCTAGGTAAAATCGGGAATCATTGATTGGTAACTCTGCCAGTTATGGGCGATTTCAGGTAAGACTCAAAAGTCGCATTTACAAACTCTCGTCAAACCACGTATTTAGAGGAAAAACATGAAAAAACTCGTACTCCTGTTAACTGCTTTTGCGATCGCTGGTTCTGTTTCTCTTACTGGTTGCGCCCCAGCAGCTACAGATACCGAAGAAGTTACTCCTGAAGTAGAAAATACTACTCCTGCGGGTGAAGATGCTGCGGAAACCAAAGAAGAAGTGAAAACTGAGGAAGATGCTGCGGAAACCAAAGAAGAAGTGAAAATTGAGGAAGAACCTGGCGCAGTTGAGGAAGAACCTGGCGCAGTTGAAGAAACTGAGACTCCTGCTGAAGGAAATTAATAGCTTAAGAAAAGTCGCGGTCGAATGGGCTAGCAAAGTTAAATTGCTAGGGTTTAATTAACTTGGGTGAGGCGACTGCTTCACCCAGAAAAAGCAATTATTTAAGAACAGATTTTCCTGAGCGAGCAACATTTGCCAAAATAGTTAAAGGACCGCGCTCTTTGACTATTTTTCTTTGTTCATCGTTACGCACGAATAGCGAACCAGCAAAACCTAACGAGTTAACAGAAATTGAGTGAAAATGTTCTTGCGATCGCGCAATCAATAACATCCATTCACGAGTAAAAAGCAGATTATATGCTCCCGATAACCGATCGCTATCAACTTCTTGATGAAGCAAGTTAACTGCACGTAATAAATCATGATAACATTCTAAGCTAGAAATACCAGCTTGGGCGGGAGATTCTCCCCAACTAGGATCGAGTTTCATTAGTCCGTGAAGGAAAGAAAATTGGGGTATTGTACCGATAGTATCGGAAAACTCAGCCGCCGCGATCGCGGGAGCGATGGGTATCTTCTCCCCTTCAGAAATAAGCGGTAAAGGAATTAACTGTAAATGCTTGTGGGGTTGACTAGCACCTGCGATCGCGCCACCATTATAAAAAGCTAAACCATCAATTTCTCTCAGCACTGTCCAAATTGCCTGAAAATCATTTAAGTTGAGTAAATTGTCCTGTGACTCAAACTCGCGAGTAACGATCAGTAAATGATGGTCAACTACATTAAACTTATTTAATAAACACAAATGTGTCTCGGAAAGATCGCTAACAAATAAATCTTCTTCATAAGGAAGAAAAGGATTTTTTTTCGATTTTTTTTCCTGTGGTTGCTGTTTTTTCGCTTCATCCTTACGAACCAAGTTAGCAACCGATCTTACCACAAAATTAATTCCGCGATCGCCAATCAACTCATATTCAGTCGCGATCGAGTGAAGTGCGCCACAATTGAGAGCATATTCAGTTTGCTGTGTTACCTTGTTCCATAGAGTACCTGGTTCTAACAGCAATTTTGATTTCGTCATTGGTTCTTCCTGGAAAATTATCAAAAATTAAGGGTTGAATGATTAGGGAATGGGTAAATTACCCAGTCTCCAGATTTAGTCAGAAGTGAGAACTGAGTCAAGAGTGCAAATCTCTCCTAAGTTCAATTAAATCAATTGGGCGATCGCAGTAACATGGTCAGCAAGTGAAGTAAATTGATTCTTATGGTTAAAGCTAGCACGACTGAAGCGATCGAAGCTTTAGCAGCAGAAATCGGCGAAAATGTCTATCTAGATCTCGCTAACTGGCATCTTTATCTTTCAGATGCTCATTTAGCCTGGGCTGTAGCCGAACAAATCTATCCCATGTCACTCGAGCATAGTCTCGATGAAAGTAAAGTAGTCCAAATTTTAGCGAAAATTCAAGTATCTTTAGGTGGAGGCAAAGAAAATATACCTTTAATCAACCTCATACCTACTA
>NZ_JAAHBQ010000080.1 GCF_020144665.1 Oscillatoria salina IIICB1
GAGTAGAGTCCAGATGGGGTAATTCATTGAGGTTCTCCTAAAGCAATTACGGCTACTGCTCATAAGCTGGCACACATCTTTTATTCTTCTTGGATTAATGGTCACGCTTATGTTGATCCTGGTGTCGATTACTATGAACAGCAGGATCAAGAACCACTTGTTCGTAATTTATCCAAAAACGCTCACTCTTTTGGTTTGAACCTTGCTCCTCATCCAGACAGTTAACTTTGTTTCTTAGGAAAAAGATAACCGAAAGACTTCAAAGCATCACTTGCCTGCTGCTCAAAGCAGACGATATCCTGGGGGGCTGCCTCGCGCTGCCAGCGATTCAAGCCTGTAGTATTTAGTGTGGGTTTGTTCGGATCGCCGGAGCTATAGGTATCCACAATCTGCTTAGTCTCATCTGTCACGCCCAGCCAAGCGAAGATATCAGGCAAAACACGATCCGGGCTGATGATAAGATCCTCATATCGGATTGTCCGACAGATATCAGGATAGGTTTGTTCAAATTGTACCCCCATAGATACTTGGTCTTGCCACCATTGAGCCACTTCTACATAATTATCAGGTCCCCAAGATCGCTTGATTACCGAACAGGCTACATCGCGACCATCACGCACGCAGTGAATGAATTTCATCGCCGGAAAAATTTCTAGCAGTAGGGGCAAAGCCGTTAGGTAGAGGGGCAATTTATTGATCCAACGGGGTTTTCCATCTACAGCACAGTGGTAAGCAAAAAGACTGGTTACAAATTCACGGAAACAGGAAAGGGCATTATCATCTCTCAAGTTAGACAGCAGTGTCTGGGTTGCTGCCATGCCTTCCTCAGAAGTGAAGAGAATATAGTGGGAACCGTGGTGGTAGCGTTCGTGGCTGCTTTTCTGGTGAGGACGATATGGTAGAGGAAGAGTCCATTCCTCCATTAACTCGTAAATACGGTTTTTAGGAAGGTTCGTATTCAGAAGTAGAAGCCGTGCGATATCCAGTACAAATTTAGTCTCATAAATCGGCGAAAGCTGTGAGTGTAGACCTAACATATCTACCAGTAGTGTCGTCCCCGAGCTCCCAGAACCACCAATAAATACAGGCGGAGACAAAATACTATCACATCCGAATGTCATATCTAAAACGCTAAGGTGGAGTTTGCATTACAGTAAAATCATATAAGATTATTTGGGCTGTCGTGTCAAGGAAGTCCATTGACAGAAATTCGACAACTCGCTCGATATGCGACTAGGTCAAAAACTTGGGTTTGGGTGTGTCTTGAGGTTGGGATTTTGGTTATGACTGTTTTAAACAACTCGGACATCAGAGTAGTGGTGATTGGCGCGGGATATATGGCGAATAAAGTTCATTATCCGGCTCTGTCTTCCTTTAACGATGTCAAAATTGAAGCGATTTGCGATCGCAATGTCGATAAGCTCCATGATACTGCTGCAAAATACCAAATTCAAAAGACTTATTCTGATTACAGACAAATGATTGAAGAAGTTGCTCCAGATGCAGTTTTTGCAATTGGTCAACCTCATACGATGTATGATGTTTGGATGTGGTGTCTCGAACATAGTTTAAATCTTTTTATCGAAAAACCATTAGGTTTGAATCTTCATCAGGCGCGAGCATTGGCTTATGTTGCAGAATCTAATAACTGTGTGACTCAGGTGTGTTTTCAAAGGCGAGCAAGTCCCATTTTGCAAAAACTGGTTGGGGAATGTAAAGCGCAAGGTTCGGTTACTTATGGTTCAGTTGAATTTATCAAGAATTCACCCGTCCCTTTTTTGGGGGCACGAGATCGAATGTTTGACGATGGAATTCATGCGATCGATACGCTGCGTTATATCTGTGAAGGAGAAGTTATTGACATTCATAGTGTAACTAAACGGATAGGTGTCCCGAACATTAATCTGATTGCTGCATTGCTTGAATTTGACTCTGGAGCATACGGACAAATTCACTGTAATTGGACTTCAGGTTACAGAAGATTTCGTGCGGAAATTCACGGATCTTCGATTTGCGCTGAAGTAGATTTAGAAGGGAGAGGCTATCTCCATCGGAATGGAAATGTTAAGGGAACAGAGTTTGATGCTCGACAGTTGGCTAGAAGCAATGAAACCTTTATTTTTTGCGGTTTTCAGCCTAAAATCAGAGAATTTTTAGACTGTCTGCGCTCTGTAAAACAACCAAGTTCAAATTTCTCAGATGTTCTCAAGACACATATCATTGCTGAAAAAATACTGGCTAAGGATTTACTGGATCGATAAGCTCTTTATGTTGGCACAAGAGCTAAAAAGATCGGAGTCAAATAATGTCAATTCGGGTAAGACGAAATGCGTTGAATATTGGGGAGTGCTCGGTAAATTGTGTTTGACGCCCCTGAACTCCTTGAAATCTCATGAAGATTTTGGGGATTTACACAAAATTCTGACCACTCCCTATATTGTCGCTATTTTACTTAGAGATAGGCTTTTCTCTGATGTTAAATTAGCTTTGTTTTCCCTGGATTGAAGCAAATTATTTTTCTATATGAATCAAACTCCACCAACCAAAATTGAGGATAGTATCCAATCTATCAATTTGAGCAAATCAAGTGCTTTTGTTCTATTTTTGCAATCTGTAGGGAGCATTCTTGTTTATCTTGCTCAAATCCTTCTAGTACGATGGATGGGAAAGGTCGAGTATGGGATTTACGAATATATTATCACTTGGTCTCTATTATTAGCTGTACCCATAAATCTTGGTTTGCCTCGGGCAGTGGTGCGTTTTATCAATGAATATCACTACAAACAAAATTGGGGACTTTTACGCGGAATTATTCTCGGTAGTTGGCAGTTAATAATTGGTGTAAGTTTGTTGGTTTGTCTGCTCGCTACGGGATTGATTTTCCTTATAGACCACTATCATCATTTTTCTTACGTTTCTGTTTTACTTATCGGTATTTGGTTGATTCCCTTACAAGGGTTAGCAGTCTTGCAAGAAAACATATCCATAGGTCTAAGGAAGTGGTCTATCGCTTATATTCCCACTAAAATAATCTATCCAATCTTAGTTATTACAGGAGGTTTTTTGCTTTGGCGAAGTCACTATATTCTGAGTGGCACTCTTATGACGAAAGTAACTCTAGTGATTTTGGGAGGAACAATTGTAATACAAGCTGGTTTGATATGGTTGAAATTCAATCTCGAAACTATTCCTGCACTTCCTGTCTATGTACCGCGAATATGGTTAAAAGTTTCTCTTCCCTTGCTTTTTTATCATACTTTTCGAGTAGTTTTCGTTAACACAGATATTTTAATGTTAGGTTCACTAGTTGGTGCGGATGCTGTCAGCATTTATAGTTCGGCTTCAAAAACTTCTCTTTGGGTCAATTTTGTTTTACAATCCATCAACATTGTTATTGCTCCTACTTTTGCAACTCTTTATATACAAGACAATCGAAAACAGCTACAGAAAGTTATCTCTATCGTTACAATTTGGATTTTCTTGTTATCCAACGTGATTGCATTAGTTTTAATTCTTTTTGCCAAACCTATTCTGGGAATTTTTGGGACAGAATTTATCGAAGCACATTGGGCATTAAAAATTCTTGTCATTGGACAATTAATTAGCACCTTCTCGGGTTCTGTTGGCAATTTACTTTCCATGACAGGCTATCAAAATCGATTAATGTTGGTTGCAGGTTGTACGGCTTTAATCAATCTAAGTTTAAATGCGATTGCAATCCCACTGTTGGGAATAGTAGGAGCGGCACTAACAACTAGTTTAACACTGAGTATTTGTAATATTTGGCTCGTAACGATCGCGATCCGAAATTTAGAAATTAATCCTACTGTCTTTTCGAGTTGGGCTTTGCTTAAAAAGAGCGAAAAGATTGATAGAGAAGAGGTAAGCACTGTAAGCACTTGAGCAAAAATATTTACAAATTGGATAGCCGTATTCAGGGAGTTCCAAGAGCTTTTCTTTGTAATTAATTGTGCTTACTTGTTTAACAGCAATTGGAGGCACTGAAACAATTCATCAGCGGATCGTAAAAAAGGAATTGAAAAAGGGGTTTACACATATTTACTTACATTAATACCTGAAATTGGACGTTAGTTAATAAAAAAAAGTTAATAAGTAGGTGGGTCTAATTAAAGGTTAAAAACGCGATCGCATAATTTCTCTATATTGGGAATATTGGGGTCAGAGATTAATCTTAGAAGTTCTTGGTCTTCTAATTAAGTTAACCGGATTTGTAAGTAAGCTGGCTGCGATCGCAACTGAGTAACTATTTTTCTATTTTACGCTTAATTAAGCCCATCTACTTAACTGGTAACTGATAACTGATAACTGGTTAACTGTTACCCATCGCTTCCGCAGTTTTCTCGCGATCCAACTTCAAAATTAACACCCCCAGAGGCGGTAAACACAAATCCAAAGAATAAGGTTGGCTGTGGAAAGACCACTCATCCGCCCACTTACCACCCAGATTACCCATATTACTACCACCGTACTCGCGAGCGTCGCTATTAAACAATTCTGTATAAAAACCCTGTTCGGGTACGCCAACGCGATAATGGCTATGAGGTTGAGGAGTAAAGTTACAGACTGTAACCACAAACTGTTCGCTATCTTTACAGCGACGAATAAATGAAACCACGCTATGGCGGTTGTCGCTGCAATCAATCCACTCGAACCCTTCCGGAGCAAAATCTTGCGTATACAAAGCAGATTCTTGCTTATACAAAGCATTTAAATCGCTCATAAAACGCTTCAACTTTTGATGGGGTTCGTACTGCAATAAATACCACTCTAAATCTCCCCAGACGTTCCACTCTTTCCACTGTCCAAACTCCATGCTCATAAACAGTGTTTTCTTGCCTGGATGAGCAAACATATAGGTATACAAACAGCGTAAATTAGCAAACTTCTGCCATTCATCCCCCGGCACTTTACCTAACATATTGCTCTTACCGTGAACAATTTCGTCGTGGGAAAGTGCCAGCATATAGTTTTCGCTGTAAGCGTACCAAATGCTGAAAGTAACATTATTTTGGTGGAACTGACGGAACCAGGGGTCCATGCCGAAATAATCGAGCATATCGTGCATCCAGCCCATGTTCCACTTCAGATTAAAGCCCAGTCCGCCAACGTAGGTAGGCCAAGATACCATCGGCCAAGTGGTGGATTCTTCAGCGATAGAAAGTACACCAGGGTAATAGCTGAAGATGACATGATTAACTTGGCGGAGAAAATCAGCAGCTTCTAAATTTTCTCGACCGCCATATTGGTTAGGAATCCATTCTCCTGGTTTACGGAGGTAGTCGAGATACAGCATTGAAGCTACTGCGTCTACCCGAATGCCGTCGATGTGGTATTTATCGAACCAGAATAAAGCGTTGGAAACGAGGAAGTTACGGACTTCGTTGCGGCTGTAGTTAAAGACTAAGGTTCCCCATTCTTTGTGTTCGCCTTTGCGGGGGTCGCCGTGTTCGTAGAGGTGAGTACCGTCGAAGAAAGCTAAACCATGACCGTCTTTAGGGAAGTGACCGGGAACCCAATCGACAATTACACCAATATCGTTTTGGTGACATTGGTCGATAAAATACATCAAGTCTTCGGGGTTGCCGTAACGAGAGGTACAAGCATAGTAACCGGTGACTTGGTAGCCCCAAGAACCGTCAAAGGGATGTTCGGCAATGGGTAGCAGTTCAATGTGGGTAAAGCCTAATTCTTTGACGTAAGGAATTAATTTTTCTGCTAGTTCGTAGTAGGTGAGGAAACGCGCTCCTGGCTTTAAGTCAGCGACAGCTACGGGTTCGGTTTCGCCACTTAATAAGCGAGGTATATCTTCAGATGAGGCGTTTAACCAAGAACCGAGATGTACTTCGTAAACTGAGACTGGCTGAGTTAGGGGTTCGGTGTGTCGTCGCTTTTCTAACCAGTCTTGGTCGTTCCACTGATAAACGTCGAGGTTGGCGACAATTGAGCCTGTTTTTGGGCGTACTTCTTGCTGGAAACCGTAGGGATCGGTTTTTTCGTAGATGTGTCCGTCCCAGTTTTTGATTTCGTATTTGTAGCGATCGCCGATTCCTACTTCGGGAATAAATAACTCCCAAACGCTGTTATTTCTTTTCTGCATTTGGTGTTGTCTTCCATCCCACTGATTAAAATCTCCTAAGATTGAGACGTTCCGCGCACTTGGCGCCCAAACTGCAAAATATACTCCTTTGACAGAGGTTTCGTCTACCTTAAACTCTGCCGGATGAGCGCCTAGTTTTTCGTAGATCCGGTGATGATTGCCTTCCGCAAACAAATGCAGGTCAAATTCTGTTAATTTTGGCGAACGAAAGGCGTAGGGGTCGTAAATAACCCGCTCGTGTTCTCCTTCTTTGAGGCGTAGCTGGTAGTTTGCTAGTTCTTCAGTTTCGATTTCGCAAACGAAGAAATTAGGATGGTGCAAGCTTTTCATTGGGTATTCTTCGCGAGCGGTCGGGCGAACTACCCAGGCTGCTTCTGCTTTGGGTAAATAAGCTCGTACTAGCCAACTTTTAATTTTGCCGTTTTCCTCAAGGGGATGGGGACCCAGCACTGCAAAGGGATCGTGGTGCTGATTCCAGACGATTAAGTTTACCTGTTCCTGGGCAATCGTTGCGGACATGAACCTATCTCTATCTACGAATCGGGAAGGAAAAGTGTCACTACTTTAATATTATTTAATTTATATTGCAAGTTTTGCAGATTTTTTCCTTTTTTGCTCGTCCTGTGCTATTTCACTGGGAGTAGTTCCCGGATGCGGAGAAGGAAAATTAAGTGCCGCAGTTCTGGACTAAGCTGGGGGGGAAACTTGCTTTCGGCTAATTCTGCCTGGAGTTCGGCGTATTCGGCGGCGGTGAGGCGTTCGCCATCTAGGGGCGAGTTTGCTTCGGTGACGATTTCGGTACGCAAAACTTCTTCTGGTACTTCTTCTGGGGGCGGTAAGGCGAAACTTGGTTGTATTTGAGCCGCGATTAGACAAAGCCCGACGATTAGACAAAGCCCGACACTGGAAAATAAATATCGCCAGGTTGGTGCAGCGATCGCTCTTAGCTCAATCCTAACTGCTACTATTTTGTTCATGGTTTATCTTTCATTTTTTCTGCTCGATTAGGTGTTCCTAGGATAAACTGTTTCCACAACTTCTTTTTTCTTTCCAAAAAAAGAAAAGAAGTTGTGCCTCGATTTCTTGGTTTAAAGGAAGTTTTTTGTCGGTTAGGGCTAGTTTCTAACTCACTTTTTTCCCTTACTAAATTTTCCTGGATCTACTTTATCAGTAGTGTGGCTCTTTGGGGGGTTTTCTGGCTCCAGTCTGGACATTAAGAATTGTTTAGGTAATTGGCAATCGATTTGAAAAGAAAAAGCGCAAGTTCTACCCACTCTGTTATTCTTACTAAAGAATTTTTATACTGAACATTGGTACGGGTTTGGGAAAACGATTGACTTTTCGTTACCGTCTATACATTTTTTGCTAGGTGATTCAGTACAATGGAAGAGGTGAGAATTAACATAATTAAGGATTTTTTTTCATTGAACGATGTAAAAACAGTTACAGAAAATGACTGTTTGCCAAAATGTTTGGTTGCTAAGTTGACAGACACTTTTCAAGTTCCGACAAGCTGGATGATGTATCCCCAAAAACTAAAGAAGACAAATTCTTTTCTCGCCCGGATACAATTTTGGCACGGGAAGAATGCTAAAGAAAAACTTTATCAAAAAATTGTCAATCGACTTCGCAATTCATTAAAGTTAAAAGTAGTTTTGCAAACAGCAGTAGATGAAGTAACTGAGTTATTCAAGGTAGAAACTTGTACCTTTTTGTGGTATTACCAAGATACCGAAAGGGTAAAAGTAGAATGCGAATCAAGTAAAACAGCTACGGATAAGTCGCTATTAGGATATCACGCTTTGTCGGACTTTGGGGAGCTTGCCAGAGATATTGTCGCTAGTCAATTAATTATTAATTTTGGGAAAGCTCAAGCTGAGGTTAATTTATTTGGGAAAATAGTCGGCTTTTTGCGGGGAGTGAAAGCGAAGCAGAAAGCAAAAAAGCAAGCAATTTGGGGTTATCAAGCTTGTTTATTGGTTCCGGTGACGGGGATGAAAGAACAAACAGGTTTTATCTGTTGTCTTGACAAAAAACCTCGTTTGTGGTTAAAAGCAGAAGTAGAATTTCTTCAGTCAATAGCTCAAGCCTTAGAAATAGCGATCGCCCAAGCGCAATTATACGAACAAACCCAAAAACAAGCAACTAGAGAGCGACTGGTAAACGAAATTGTCAGTCACATTCGTTCGAGTTTAGATTTAGAAACAATTGTCACCAGGGCGATCGCCGAGTTACTCTCAGCCTTAGAAATAGATCGCTGTTTAATTCATTTAAAAGAAGCTCGCGCAGAAAAGTTAAGAAACACTGAAGATATTAATCGAGACACAGCCTACCGCAGCAAATATCTTTATGAAGTGTGTCGCGAAGGATGGCAACCTTCATTAGAATATTTCGATCCTAACGGACCGATCTCTCAATGGGTAATTGAAAATCAAGAGGAAGTAGCGATCGTCGATATTACCAAAGATTCCCGCATTGGAGAAAATAACCGAGAGTACCAACAAGCGGAGATTAAATCATCTCTGGTAGTTCCGGTACAAACAAATGGCAAACTACAAGCAATTTTATATCTCAACCAATGCACTCACCAGAGATATTGGTCAAAAAACGACATTCAATTAGCCCAAGCTGTAGCAGATCGACTAGCGATCGCCATTCAACAAGCTCATTTATACGCCGAAAAAGAAGCCCAAGCCCAACAACTCGCCCATACCCTCAAAGAATTACAACTTACCCAAAGCCAACTGATTCAAAACGAAAAAATGTTGAGCTTGAGTCAAATGGTAGCAGGTGTAGCCCACGAACTCAATAACCCAATTAACTTTATCTCGGCGAATATTCCTTATCTAGAACATTACACGAACTCGTTGATTCAGTTAGTTCAAGCTTATCAACAAGAAACCACCCAGAGTGACGATCTTGCTAAACTCACTCAAGACATCGAACTAGACTTCTTACTCGCAGACTTACCGAAGATTTTAGCTTCGATGAAATCTGGTGCAGAAAGAATTCAAGAAATCGTGCAATTGTTGCAAAACTTTACCCGTCAAAACCAAGCATCGCTAAAGTCAGTAGACATTCACGCAGCCTTAGAAAGTACCCTAGCAATTTTATCCAGCCAAATTGATAACATTCACATCGAGCGTAAATACGGCAATCTACCTTTAGTAGAATGTTATCCCAAAGCAATGAATCAAGTCTTTCTGAGCTTGCTTACCAACGCCCTCGAAGCTTTAGCGCGAGATCCCAACACCGAGAAAAAAATTATTATTCATACCGAATTAATTAACTGTAACGGCAAAGCCGACCGAATCGAAATCGCGATCGCCGATAATGGTCCCGGGATACCCACAGCTTTACATTCGAGAATTTTCGATCCCTTTTTTACCACCAAAGACGTAGGTCAAGGTCGGGGCTTAGGTTTGACCGCAAGTTATCATACAATTGTCAACCAACACAAGGGTAAATTAGAAGTCAATTCTCAACTCAATCAAGGCGCAAAATTTACCATTGAAATTCCCCTCAAACAACATCACCAGTCGAGCCGCGACCGACTAATGTTAGGATGAGTAGGTTTAAAGCGCCATTAATTGGCTACAGTTAGCTGCTTATGTCTGTTGCGCCTCGTTCGTTAGGTAATACAAAAAGCCGTCGATCTCGAAAAATGATTAATTCCGAGCGATCGACAAACAATAAAGTATCTCGACATCCTCATTATAGTACAAAAGTACAGAAAAACAAGCGTACTGGAAAAAAAGTAGCCATGTTAGCGACGCGATCGCCAGTTCGGGTGCTGGGCTTTGCCCAATCGCGGAAAATGCCTTTATGGTTACGCTTACTGATGTTACTTCAGTACAGTTCCTCCGTCGTTACCTTTTCCCTCGTAACAGCAACGTTAATTATTTATGCCTGGACAGTATATACCCAGCAACAATGGAGTAAAGAGTACAAAAAGCTGGAAACCTTACAGCGTAACGAACGACAATTAACTACCACCAACGAAAGCTTAAAAAACCAACTCGCCGAACAAGCAGAAAGCCCCGAAGCAGGATTAGTACCACCCAATCCCAGTAACACCATATTTTTAACCCCAACTCCAGAACAACGTTCTTTTATTGACACCGAAACAGTGAATCAAGAACCTCGCGATCAAACTAATACTCCTCTGGGGTATTAGGGACTGGCGAGGAGGTGATTGGGGAGGAGGTGATTGGGTATTAGGGACTGGGGAGGAGGTGATTGGGGAGGAGGAAGACAAGGAAGACAAGGAGGAAGTGGAGAGCAAACTGTTCACTGATAATTGATAACTGAGAACTGATAATTGATAACTGAGAACTGAGAACTGATAACTGAGAACTGAGAACTGATAACTGATAACTGATAACTGATAACTGATAACTGATAATTGATAACTGAGAACTGATAACTGAGAACTGATAACTGAGAACTGATAACTGATAGATAACTGATAATTGATAACTGAGAACTGATAACTGAGAACTGATAACTGAGAACTGAGAACTGAGAACTGAGAACTGAGAACTGATAACTGATAACTGAGAACTGATAACTGAGAACTGAGAACTGATAACTGATAACTGATAACTGATAACTGATAACTGATAACTGATAACTGATAACTGATAACTGATTTCCTAATCCCCTCAATCTTGTTAACTACCAATGAACCATGACTAAAGTAAAGCGTCGCGTCAAGAAAAACAGCACTCAAACTGCGATTCCCAAAGAAAAAAACGGTGGAGGGAAAGTAGTAGCATTGAGCGATCGCATCCCAGTAAGTTTACCGAAGAAAAGGTTATTGTTAGTTTGGGGAATTATTTTGGCAGCAGGTTTAGGTTTAGGATTAAATTTATATCGTCTGCAAATAGTTCGCGCCCCGGTACTAGAAGAAAAAGCGCGACAACAACAGATGGTTTATATGCGTCCTTATATTCCTAGACGACCGATAATAGACCGTCAAGGGACAATTCTCGCTACCGATAGATTAGTTTACAGTTTGTATGCTCATCCTAAACTTTTTAAGATTTCCCGTGAGGAAATGGCGGTTAAACTGGCTGGAATCCTACCTAACAAAACAACTGAAGAGTTAGTGTCAAAATTTAATCAATCAGAAAGTGGTATTCGCTTGGTTTATTCCTTACCGGAAGAAATCGCTGACAAAATATCAGCTCTTTCTCTCGATGGTATAGAATTGCTGAGACAGTATTCACGACTTTATCCCCAACAGGAATTAGCATCTGAGGTGGTGGGATATGTGGATATGGATCATCGCGGTCAAGCAGGAGTAGAATACAGCCAGCAAAAACTACTCGAACGGGCAGTATTAACTCTACAACTAAATCGGGCGGGAAATGGAGCATTAATGCCAGCCCATCTACCAGAAGGCTTTTTAAACTACGATGAGTTACAGTTGCAGCTTACTCTTGATTTGCGCTTACAAAGAGTGGCAAACTTGGCTCTCAAGCAAAAATTAGCTGAATTTGATGCTAAACGGGGTAGTGTCATCGTTATGGACGTGCGCGATGGCTCAATTTTAGCTTTAGTTTGCGAACCGAGTTATAACCCAAATCAGTATTACAACTATGATGTGGGATTATTCCGTAATTGGACAATAACTGATGTTTACGAACCAGGTTCGACATTTAAACCAATTAATGTCGCGATCGCACTCGATGCAGGGGCGATCCAACCAAATAGCGTTTTTTACGACCAAGGTTTAATTAAAATCGATACTTGGGAAATCGCTAATTACGATTACTATACCAGAGGAGCTTACGGGAATATCAACGTTACCCAAATTCTCGAAACTTCTAACAACGTGGGGATGGTACAAATTATTAAACAAATGAAAGCTGCTACTTTCTACGGGGCTTTAGAAAGACTGGGAATAGAGGAAAGAATGGGAATCGATCTTCCTGGAGAAGCTGGGGGACAACTCAAAGATAGAAATCAATTTCTCGCTTCTGAGGTAGAAGCAGCAACCACTTCGTTTGGTCAAGGTTTTTCCTTAACACCTTTGAAATTAGCACAACTACAAGCGGCGATCGCTAATGGTGGTAAATTAGTTACTCCTCATGTAATTCGTGGTTTAGTCGATCCTCAAGGAAATTACCAGTATAAACCCCGCTTACAAACTAAACCTGTTTTTTCTCCCGAAACCAGCCAAACTGTTTTACAAATGATGGAAAGTGTGGTAGCAAATGGCACAGGTAAAACGGCGGCTATTCCTGGTTATCGCATCGCTGGTAAAACTGGTACTGCACAAAAAGCGAGTCCTAGTGGTGGTTACTCGGAAACTGCTAAAATTACCAGTTTTGTTGGAATTTTACCTGTGGAGTCTCCTCGTTATGTGGTTGTCGCTGTGGTAGATGAACCAAAACGAGATAATGCTTTTGGTTCTACTGTCGCTGCACCGATTGTTAAATCAGTTATGGAGTCTTTAATCGCTATTGAGGGTATTCCTCCGGCTGGTTTTCAGTAATTGGGGACCCTTGGATTGGGGACCCTTGGATTGGGGATTGGGGACTGGGAGAGGGGGGAGACAAGGGGGACAAGGGAGACAAGGGAGACAAGGGAGACAAGGGAGACAAGGGAGACAAGGGAGACAAGGGAGACAAGGGAGACAAGGGAGACAAGGGAGACAAGGGAGACAAGGGAGACAAGGGAGACAAGGGGGACAAGGGGGACAAGGAGGATAAACAAGATAACTGCTCACTGATAACTGCTCACTGGTAACTGCTCACTGCTAACTGTTCACTGCTAACTTCCAGTCCCTAATCCCCAATCACCTCCTCCCCAATCACCTCCTCCCCAGTCACCAGTCCCCAATTACCGTTAACAAAAAATTGGGTTTAAAGCCTCGCCGTTCTACGGTGACTTTGATTGAGAAGAAACTGGAAAATTAGTACAATAGTCGTTCTTCGAGTAGAACTAAAGTCTACGCGATGAATCGCTCTAGTAAGGAGAAATCCCGGTAAGTAAGTCCGGCGGCTAAACATAGCGTCAGTACGGCTAAACCACTGCAAGCTTTCTTCAGAGCGAGGAGCGTACTAAATTAGCTAAGTGATGGATGTTTGAAAGCATGAAACTAAAAAAAGTAAGCGCAATATATGCGGCTATATGCCAACATATTGAGCGTCTAGAGGCAACTTGACTATGCCTGCAAGAGTTCGACGATCGCTACTTGTGAATCTCCGTCTCTTTAGAGCCCAGAGAAGTCAACTAATCAAACTTTTCTTGACTTGTGCCAACAATTGTGCTTCATTTTCACTAGGATCGAGGCAAAATAAGCCTTGACAAACTAAGGCGATCGCGGAATTGGGTAATTCGTTTGCTAATTTGAAGCTACAGGTGGGGAAATATTGACTTTTCAAGCGAGTTAGGTATTCGCTGGTAGTTCGGACGAGAGTAGCATGGAGATACCAGTCGAGGGCTGTAAACAAGCTAGGACAAGCTTGAGGGGCTTTTTCCATGATGCTACTAAAAGAGTGTAAAGCAAGTTCGGCGCGATCGCGCAATTCTGGGTCTTGATTAATGACGAAGAAACGTAATAAATTAGCGATCGCCACTCCATTTGCGGCTGGGGTAGCATTATCGGTATAACTGCGTTCTCGTACTAACAGATCGTTGCTACTATCTTTGGCAGTGTTATAGTAACCTCCCGTTTCTATACTCCACAAATATTCGTCAAATTCCGCTTGAACTTCCATCGCTTTTTCCAACCATTGAGTTTCTTCGGGTAGACAAGCTTGTAAATCTAAAAGTGCTTTAATAAAGAAAGCATAATCTTCCGACTGTGCTAAAATTGCTGGTTTTCCCTCATAATTTAAGCGATGAAAACGTCCATTTACCCACTGACGATCTAAAATAAAATTAGCAGCGCGAATAGCTAATTCCCAATAAGATTTTTCTTGGAAAACCGCATAAGCCCTAGCTAAACCAGAAATGGTTAAACTATTCCAAGCCACAATCATTTTCGTATCAGTAACCGGAGGAATGCGACCTTGCCAATTACCTGTTTTTGCTTCATGATTATTCTTAGCAGGAGGAAAAGTTTGCATCTCTTCTCTAGTTTGACCGTAGCGAACTACAAATAACTTATCTAAACTTGCTTGCAAACTCTCCGAAAATTCGCCTCCCTGACGACGTTGGCAAACATTTGTTCCTTCAAAATTTCCCTCAGAAGTAACAGTAAAATTAGCTTCTAATTCAGCTAATTCTTCTGAAGTTAAAAGTTCTTCTAATTCTTCATAACTAAAGACATAAAATGCACCTTCCTCCGGTTCAGTTTCATCAGAATTAGTAAAACTATCCGCATCTTGTGCAGCATAGAAATAACCTTCAGGCGCAGTCATTTCGCGTTGTAACCATTCTACCGTTCCCGCGATCGCCTGAGCAAATGCAGGTTCTTCTCTCCCCAAACTCCACAAATTCGCCAAATACTCGATAATTTGTCCATTATCATAAAGCATCTTTTCAAAGTGGGGTACAGTCCAAGTTGAATCGACCGTATAACGATGAAAACCGCCCCCTACGTGGTCGTAAATACCTCCTAACGCCAAATCTAACCCTCGTTGCTGAGAAACTTCCTTAGCGTCATATTTCAACTGAAAATCAAATCTACTTCCTCGTAAAGTTAGTTCCGCATAAGGCATCATCGGAAAACTAGGAGTACCGTAATCCCGCCTCCCAATTACCGTCGTGTTAACTTCAATACCTTCCTTCAGTAAATCCTTAGTTAAAATTTTTGACTCAGAAACAGGCAAAATTGTTGAAGCTTGAAAATTAGCCATTAAATCAGCTTTAAAAGCCTGTAATTTCTCATTTTCTACATCATAAAAACGGCGGACAGCTTCGAGAACTTGTAAAAATCCTGGACGACCATAACGAGGTTCCACGGGAAAATAAGTTCCCCCATAAAAAGGTACTAGATCGTCAGGAGTAAGAAACACATTTAGGGGCCAACCGCCTTGACCTGTCATCATTTGTAATGCTTGCATGTAAATGCTGTCTAGGTCTGGTCTTTCCTCGCGGTCTAATTTGATTGGTAAAAAATTAGCATTCATAAAATCAGCGATCGCGCGATCGGAAAATGCTTCTGTTTCCATCACCGTACACCAGTGACAGCTAGAATAACCAATCGAAAGAAAAATAGGTTTATTCTCTTTTTTGGCAGTTTCTAAAGCTTCTTCACACCAATACCACCAGTCAATGGGATTTTCCGCGTGTTTGCGTAGATAAAGACTTTGGGCTTCAACAAGACGATTTGACATAATTAAAATTATTGGCTTCTATTTGGGCTGAAGTACAATGTTAGTTTATCTTCCGCAAGTAAAGTTTTAATCATAGAAAAGATAGATCTTCTCCAGTTGAGGAAGATTAACTACTCAAATTTCAGCTTTAAGTTACTATCAAATTACCCAACCAGCTAAAATTTTAGTTTTCTCTTTAGAAATCAATTTTTATGCAGCTTTCACCACGTTTTACCACAGCCCTCACTTGGGCAACTGAATTACACGCTAAGCAAATGCGTAAAGGATCGGGAGTTCCTTATATTTCTCACTTACTAGGAGTAACAGCGATCGCCTTAGAATACGGTGCAAATGAAGATGAAGCGATCGCTGCTTTACTTCATGATGCAATTGAAGATCGAGGTGGTGCGAAAACTAAGGCAGAAATTCGCCGTCGCTTTGGCGATACGGTGACAGAAATTGTTGTTGGCTGTACTGATACAGAAACCATTCCTAAACCCCCCTGGAGAGAACGCAAACAAGCTTATTTAGCTCATCTTCCTACGGCTTCAGTTTCAATCCGTTTAGTTTCTGCTGCTGATAAACTGCATAATTGTCGCTCGATTCTGCAAGATTATCGTCTCTTAGGTGACGAACTTTGGCAACGTTTTCAGGGTGGAAAAGAAGGTACTTTGTGGTACTATCGCTCTCTAGTGGAAGCTTTTCGTCAAGCTGATTTTAACCCTTTAGTTGCTGAGTTAAACCGAGTTGTTTGCGAGCTAGAAAATTTAGTAGCAAAATAAACAGCGACTAACTTTGAGTAAAATGACAGTAGGGAATAATATTTTTAACTTTCGCTCTGAGATTTTAGTTTAAGTGTCTATCGGGACTCTCTACGGGATTAGTGTAGGAACAGGCGACCCAGAATTAATTACAGTTAAGGGATTGCGACTGTTACAACAAGCAAAGGCGATCGCCTTTCCGGCTGGGGTTGGTGGCAAACTGGGAATGGCACAACAAATTGTTTCCTCGTGGCTGAGGCAGGAACAAACCCAACTAAGTTTAAATTTTCCTTACGTCCAGGAAAGTGAAGTTTTGATTCCCGCGTGGGAGCAAGCGGCAGAAAAAGTTTGGCAATATCTTCAGGTTGGGGAAGATGTCGCTTTTGCTTGTGAAGGAGATGTGAGTTTTTACAGTACGTTTAGCTATTTAGCTCAAACTTTGCAGCAGTTACACCCAGAAGCAGTGATTCAAGCGATACCGGGAGTTTGTTCCCCAATGGCAGCAACAGCAGCTTTAGGAGTACCTTTAACAGTTCGCGCTCAAAAACTTGCAATCTTACCTGCTCTTTATACAATGGGAGAGTTGGAAACAGTTCTTGATTGGGCGGATGTCGTGGTCCTGATGAAAATTAGTTCCGTCTACGAGCAAGTTTGGCAAATATTGCAGAAGCGATCGCTACTAGATCGCAGTTGGGTAGTCGAACGAGCAACTTTAAGCGACCAAAAGATTTATACTGGATTGCGATCGCGCTCTTCGCTCAAATTACCTTATTTCTCGATCTTGATCGTTCAAGTCTGTCCAGCAACTTATCCCGAAAGTGGATAGTCTTGATTACTGAAAAACTCTCAAGGGTTTAAAATTTGAGAAATATAGTGAAAAAATACTGATGTCAATTTAGGTTTAGAGTAATCAAGCTTTTGCGCTAATTCTGCCGATCGTTAAGAGAATTTACCAAAAATGGCTATTTCTTACAGTTCAATTATTAAAACTCTACCAGATAAATTAACTCAACCAGCGACTCTGGCTGTATTTGCTTCTGTGGGTATTCACGGTTTGCTCGGAGTATCCTTACCTAACTTACCGCTTTTTTCAGCTACGCCTAACCAAGGAACTTTACGCGATGTCAGGTTGGTAGAGTTAAGCGAAACTGAACAAAGTCGCTTACCAGATCTCTCGCCGCAACTCAATCCTTCGGAACTTCCTCACCTCAGTCAACTGTTACCAGTACAGAAGTCTACTACTTCTACTGGCACTACCAAAACCCCATCTACAGTTCTTCCTTCAACACCAACCAAGAACTTATCGATCGATAAATCCGTGACTCTCGGTAACAGTTCGCCAACTAAGGTTCCTTTACCGCCACCACCGCCAACCACGGTAGCTAAAGCAGGAGGTACAACGACTCCAGGAAAAACTCAATACGAAATTGAGCGATCGCAACGACTATCTTTATTTGCTAATTCTCCAGCTCATACAGCTTCGACTAAACCGCCTCTAGATGCAATCCAAGATCGGATCGCAGAAAATAATGCTCAAGATATTGCTAAAGTAAATAATCTTCCTTCTCCTCCTCCCACTACTGAAGCAACCCCACAGCAACAACCACCAGAACCCAATTTAGTGCAACCAACTAATGGGAATAATGGGAATAATTATGCGATCGCGCGCGAGCAAACTATTCCCTCCAATACTCTTCGCCGCGATGATACGATTCCCACTTTTGAATCAAATTCATCTGATGGCAAAGTAGATAAAGATTTAACCACCGCTTTAGTCGATCTTGAATCTACTCCCCAAACAACTACTACCGAAGATAAACAAAAATCAGACAAAAATTTAGCAGTTATTGCCGAACAAATCACCAATTCTTCAACCCCAGAAGTTTCACCCTCACCAGCAGAAGATGAGGAAAATAAGCCAACTAATCCTCAAGTTGCCCCAACTGTTCCTACTAGCGCAACTCCGGTAACTCCACCAGAAAATTCTCCCAACCCTGACAGCCCATCTCCTGCTACCCGACAACGGTTAAACCGAATCCAAATCAACCCCACTGAACCATCAAACTCAGATCCAAATCCAGTACCCACAGACGCATCAATCCTTACCCCAGAAGAATCAACTAACAATTCTTCTCCTTCCCCAGCAAGCTCTCTCGGTAATATTCAAGCAGATCCCGCAGCTTTGCAGGAACGAATTCAAAACCTAGAAACTGAGTCAAGTAACCGAAATAATCAACAAGCAAAAGCCAAATCTCCTACTTGGGAAACTACTGTAGCTCAGATACCACCACAAGAACAAAAACTCACCGGTATCTACCCAGAAAACGCTTGCGCTAAAAAATTAGAAGGTAATGTAATTTACGGAGTCTTGGTAGATTCCCAAGGAAATATTGCCGATCTCGAATTAATTAAAGGAACCGCTTACCAGGTTTTTAATCAACAAGCTCTCGAGCAAATTAAAGAACGCAAATTTGCCCCAGCTACCGGACAAGCACAACCTTATAAAATTAATGTCGAGTTTAAATATAACCAAGCCAATTGTCCGGCTCAAAATGGATAAACTTTTTCGCGTATTCCTGCCAAATTATTGCCAGTAATTATGATTATCTTCCTGGCAATGCTTTGGCAGGCATCATTTAAGTCAAATGTTACTGTAACCTCAAGTTTCTATTAATGCTTGAAATTCTTAAATTTTTCTGGAAATTTGCTTGAGAGATCGCCGGACAATTTCACTTGATTTTTGTTACTGACTAAGCTCGACAAAAATTTGCTATTCCGTTTCAATTCATATTTTCGTATAATTGTCAAGCAACCTTAATAGTGCAAATTTACCAATTCTCCTTCAGATTTCATATTTAAATTTATGGCTGAATCAACTTGTTTTCAAGATACACTTAATGCTGCGGCTGAAAGATTATTTGCCTTACTAGACCGCTTTCATCAAGCAGAAATCCTAGTTATCGGTGACTTAACTTTAGATGAATTTCTTACAGGTCAAGTAGAACGAATTTCTCGCGAAGCACCAGTATTAATTTTGCGCCACGAACACACTAGACAAATTCCTGGAGGCGGTGCAAATGCAGTTTACAACCTCGCCAAGCTAGGAGCAAAAGTAAAAGTTGTCGGTTTAGTCGGAAAAGACCCCCAAGGAGAAGCATTACGAGCTATTTTTGAAGCTGCGGGCATTGATACAACTGGAATGCTCACTGCTACCGACCGCCCCACTGTCACCAAAACGCGCATTGGCGGTCACGCTCGTCAGTCTGTAACTCAGCAAATCGTCCGCGTTGACCGCAAATCAGACCAAATGCCAGACTTAGATTTACAGATGCAACTAGCCGAATATATTCGCTCTCAAATTGAAGATGTAGATGCTGTAGTTTGTTCTGACTACGGAGATGGAGTCCTAACTGCACCTGTTATTGAAGCTGCTTTATCACACAAGCATACTATCGTAGACGCTCAAAAAGGTTTAGAACGTTATCGCCATGCAAAACTATTTACGCCAAATTTACCAGAAGCAGAACAGGCAGTAGGCTATAGTATTAGCGAACCTCAATCTTTAGTCCGGGCTGGACAAGATTTACTGTCAAAAACAGCCGCAGAGCAAATTTTAATTACTCGCGGTGATGAGGGAATGAGTTTATTTGAAAGTCGGGATGGAGAAAGTGAATGTTGGCATATTCCTGCTTTCAACCGCACTGATGTTTTTGACGTTACAGGGGCAGGAGATACAGTAGTAGCAGCGTTAACTTTAAGTAAATGTGCTGGTGCATCTTTTTGGGAAGCATCGGTTTTAGGTAATTTAGCTGCTTCGATTGTCGTGCGGAAGTTCGGAACAGCAACTACAACTGTAGAAGAAATGAAAGAGGCTTTTCAGACATTATTAGATGAAGGTATTTAGATTGCTGGTGACAGGAAATTTTAGTTAGTTATCAAAACTTTGCTGACAAGATTTTCATCTGTGGAGATTAGTTATGTCTAATCTTCACAATTCAATTAAAATTGCCAAAATCTATCTAAAAATGACTTAAAAACCTGACGGTTAAAATAAACAAAAAGGCAGTAGGAGCAAAGCAATGGCTTATAAACCAATCGAAAGTTACGGTATCATCGGTAATATGTATACTACTGCTTTAGTAGGTTTAGATGGTTCGATCGATTGGTTTTGCTTTCCCCATCATGATTCGCCAAGCGTTTTTGCGGCTTTACTTGATTCGGAAAAAGGCGGTTATTTCCAAATTGCGCCCTTAGCAGATAATGTTACTCATAAACAGTTATATTGGCCGCAAAGTAATGTGTTAATTACTCGCTTTTTGACTCCTGAAGGTGTAGCTGAAGTTATTGATTTTATGCCTGTAAATTTAAAAGAAGGCGAAAAAGGTTATCACTGGTTAGTGCGGAAAGTTACAGTCGTGCGTTCCTGCATGGATTTGCGAGTAGAATGTTATCCTGCCTTTAATTATGCCCGATCGCGCCATGAAGTCTCGTTAACCAAAAATGGGGCTTGTTTCCACACTGAAAATCTTAGCTTGGGACTCGCAACCGAAGTTCCGCTTCAGCAACAAGGAAATGGTGTCTTTGGTAAGTTTACACTCCAGGCAGGCGAAAGTGCTATTTTTGTACTGAGGAAGTTGGAAACAGACTGCGATTGTGGTGTACCTTTAGATCGCGAAGCAACTTTTGAATTATTCGAGGATACAGCAACATATTGGCGACGTTGGCTTTCTCAATGTATTTATAAAGGTCGTTGGCGTTCCGAAGTCGAAAGATCCGCCCTCGTACTAAAATTATTAACATTTGAACCCACAGGCGCGATCGTGGCTGCCCCTACCTGTAGTTTGCCAGAAAGTGTCGGCGGCGTGCGTAACTGGGACTACCGTTATACTTGGATTCGAGATGCAGCTTTTACGCTTTACGCTTTGTTGCGAATTGGCTTTAGTGAAGAAGCAGCGAGATTTATGGAATGGATCTCAGAACGTTGTCGCGATCGCTGTCCTGATGGTTCCCTACAAATAATGTACGGCATTGACGGTCGCAAAGACTTAAGTGAAGAAACTTTAGATCATTTAGCAGGATATCTCGGTTCCCAGCCAGTACGCATTGGCAATGGCGCATATAATCAATTTCAACTCGATATTGTCGGCGAGTTAATGGATTCGGTATATCTTTATAACAAATATGGAACTTATATTTCCTACGAACTTTGGACGCAATTAAGGGAATTACTCGATTGGTTATCAGATAATTGGGAGAGAAAAGACGAAGGAATTTGGGAAATGCGCAATGGACAAAAACACCACGTTTACTCCAAATTAATGTGTTGGGTAGCCTTCGATCGCGCTTTACGTTTAGCCGAAAAACGTTCTTTTCCCGCCCCTCGTCAACGTTGGTTAGAAGTACGCGATCGCATTTACGAACAAATTATGACACAAGGTTGGAATGAATCAAAACAAGCCTTTGTTCAACATTACGATTCCGATACCTTAGATGCTAGTAGTTTGTTAATGCCTTTAGTCTTTTTTGTCTCTGCTAACGATCCACGCATGATTGCTACTTTAGAAGCAATTAATAAACAGCCAGAAAAAGGTGGTTTAGTTTATGATAGCCTCGTTTATCGCTATAACCTCGAAAAAACTAGCGACGGTTTAAGCGGGGAAGAAGGAACTTTTAATGTTTGTACATTTTGGTTAGTTGAAGCTTTAACTCGCGCTGGTGGCGAAGACAAATTTAAACTCGAAACAGCAAGATTAATGTTTGAGAAAATGCTTGGTTATGCTAATCATTTAGGTTTATTTTCTGAAGAAATGAACTCTAACGGTTCTGCGTTAGGAAACTTTCCCCAAGGTTTAACTCATTTAGCTTTAATTAGTGCCGCTTGGAACTTGAATAAAGCCTTGGGAGAACATGAATAATCTCATTTCTAAATGAGCGGTTGATGGTATGGTATGGTATGGTTTGGACAAAGGAGCGCACGGATAAAATTTCATCAGAACGGAGAGGGGAAACTGCGGATTTAGGAACAATAACGGTATCGATTGATTCGCCAATTGATAAGATTATGTTTATTTTTAGCCAAGTCTTCCCAAAGATCGCCTTAACTATTTGCCAAGATAACAGGTATAATTAAATCAGACAAGATGAAATTTCAGAAAAGCTAAAAATGTTTATTCTCAGTCTTGATGAAACAGGTCGTATTTTGATTCCTCAAAAA
>NZ_JAAHBQ010000081.1 GCF_020144665.1 Oscillatoria salina IIICB1
TTTGAGATGAATTTACCCACATCCAGCCGACTGCAATTAACTCCCGATTTAAACATTTGTCGCCTTTTAAATGGAATGTGGCAAGTATCGGGCGCACATGGAAGAATTAACCCCAACCAAGCCATTAAAAAGATGTTTGATTATCTGGATGCAGGGTTGACAACTTGGGATTTAGCAGACCATTATGGTCCTGCGGAAGACTTTATTGGTGAGTTTCGGCGACAACTGGCGGCGACTCGTAGAGAGGAAGCGTTAACGCAAATTCAAGCTTTTACAAAATGGGTTCCTCGCCCGATGAAAATGACAAAGAAATTTGTTGAGGAAAATATCGATATTTCGCGCAAAAGAATGGGTGTAGAAAGCCTAGATTTAATGCAGTTTCATTGGTGGGAATATCGGGATAAAAATTATTTAGATGCCCTTAAATTTATGGCGGAACTTCAGGAAGAGGGGAAGATTAAACATTTAGCTTTGACTAATTTTGATACCGAACATTTGCAAATTATTACCGATGCAGGAATTCAAATTGTTTCAAATCAGGTACAATTTTCCTTAATCGATCGCCGTCCGTTGGTGAAAATGAGCGATTATTGTCAAGAAAATGGGATTAAACTGTTAGCTTATGGTACTCTTGGCGGTGGTTTAATCAGTGAGAAATATATAGGAGAAAAAGAACCAGGACGTTTTGCTTTAAAAACTGCTAGTTTGCAGAAATATAAGAATATGGTTGATGGTTGGGGTGGCTGGAATTTATTCCAAGAATTGCTAGTGGTAGTGAAAGAAATTGCTGATAAACATTCAGTTAGTATGGCGAATGTGGCGGTTAGATGGGTTTTGGAACAACCTGCGGTGGCTGGGGCGATTGTTGGTGCTAGATTAGGAATAGCGGAACATATTGAAGACAATGTGAGAGTGTTTAATTTTGAGTTGGATGAGGAAGATTATACTAAGTTAGATAGTATTGCGGCAAAATCGCGAGATTTGTTTGAGTTAATTGGTGATTGTGGGGACGAATATCGGAGATAAAATTAACTGAATTAATTAGCGATCGCGCTGAATCAGATTGAGGGTATGATAGGAAGAATGAGAGAATGAGGATGAAAGCGCGATCGCGAAATACCAACTATGAATTCAGCTATTGTTCGCAGTCTTTTTTCTGCTACCAAAGTGGCAGATTATCCTTCACCCTATGATACCTTACATTTGCGGGTAATGTATCCAGCGCAGATGTCTGATAGCGAAGCCACAAAAGATTTAGGTGTTGTTCCCGCTAATAGTGAATTAGCCCCTTTTCCAATCGTAATTTTCTTTAGTGGAGTTAATTGCGCGGCGGATATGTATTTATGGTTAGCAATTGAGTTAGCTAAAAAAGGATTAGTTGTAGTTACTTTTAATTGGGTTGCACAAAATTTACCTGGTGTAACCGCGTTAACTCCGGGAGTTGATTTTGAGAATTGGAAACCTAATGTTTATGGTACATTACCTACAGCTACGGCTTTACCTGCTATTCTTAAAGAATTAGAAAATTTACAAAAAGAAGGTATTTTGGCGGGTAAATTAGACTTAAATAAAGTTATTCTCGGTGGACATTCGGCTGGTGGAAGAGTCGCAATTGAAAACGCGGTATTGAAGTTTTTCCCCTCAGTTATAGGTGCTTTTGCTTACGCCGTACATACCGCAGCACCAGTAATGTTAGGATACGAACCAGAAACAATTTTACCCTTGTCTGGTGACGTGCCAATTTTAATGTTAGGTGGGACAAATGATGGTGTAATTGCCGAAAGTTGTCACCGATATGGGATGAAAGAAAAGAATGCGACTAAATCAGTTATGCGGACATTTCGCGAAGCGATCGCGCGTCAAAACCATGATAGCTATTTAGTGTTATTCGAGCAAGCAAATCATTTCGCGATCGCCGATCCATTCGATTCTACCTCGGCTCGTCCCTTTCTGGAAACAGAAATGTCACCAGAAGCAGCCGCAAAAATTCGCACTCTCATGGCTGCAATTATTAATTTGTTTATTGACGCTTCTTTACTCGGCAAAACCGAGGCTAAAAAACAGCTTGAACAATTATTAGCGAACAACGATTCTTTCTTCGCTTTAGTTGAGCAAAAATAATCAATTTGTGTAAATTTTTAATAGTAAATAAAAGCTACAAAAGTAGAGATTTAATTTGTCAAAATTGTGCTAATATTTGTGCAAATTATAGTGAATCAGTTTAGTCTTATAATATTTTCTGAATAGTAGTTGCACCTGATGCTCGTACTAACCAACAAAGAGCATCCCAAGGAAATGGGAAATCTACGACCTCAACAGCTAGATGAAATACATTATCGCTTTCAACAAACGCATCCCACCAAAACCAGGGGCGTTCTTTTGGTTCCAACCAAGAAATAAATTCACTTATAGTCCACTTTTGTTCCTCAGTAAAAAGCATTTGTGCTTCTGGAGAGAGTTTTTGCCAGCGTTCTAGTAATTGATCGTCCTCTTCCTGAGTTCTCTCAGGTGCGCAATATGCAACAAACCATTCAGGTAGTAAGGTTCGCCACTCCTCATCATCATAAGACAACCAGTTTTTCTTACTCTGTCTAAGCACTATCTGCAAGACTTTTCGACATCTGTTGAGAACATTATTTGCATCTCTTGGACACTGAATTCTGAACCAGACGATAAATCCTTTTCTTTTTTCTTCTTCTCCAGGCTCAACTCCTTTTGATAAATGACGCAATTCCTCTGATGGATTCACAATCGCTTTATAACTCCGATTAAAGTAAATGTTAAGCTTGTTCAAGATAGTATTGGAAACGAGTTTCTAGTTTCTCAATCGATAAATCTTGCGTCCAAAATTCTACCAAAGCGTGACCGAAAGCCCAAGCATTTTTATCTGGTGAAGCAGAATTTTCTAGCAGCAACGACCACAAAGAAAGTAAGTCGAAATTACGGATATTACTATTATCTGGACTTAAAAGTTGGAAAAGGTCGTAAGCCATTTGTAATTTCCCAATAACCACAGGTAATTGTTCCACAGGAATTTGTTCTGCTAACGCATAAGCTAAAGCTGGCGAACCAGTGGAAATAGTCGAAAGAAATCGCAGAATAGGACTTTTTAATAAAGCAGTTAAACCTTGGGTAGTTGACAATTGAAAAGTGTAGCGATCGATAATTTTTGCAGCAGCAACAGTACGGGCTTCTTGGTTGCGTAAAAAACGCGCAAGGCGAAGTTGTTTTGCGGGATCGAGATTATTAATTAAGGCTAAAGAAAGTGAATTTATGTTCCAAGAATTGCGATTTGTTTTGCTATCAAAAGTAACAACTGGTATAATTAAATTAGAAAATTCTTGCAAACGTTCCGCTCGATATTCAGTTGCTTCGCGAATCGATTTTTCCTTGGGACGAGTGCCTGTTTGCCAATTATAAGGCGGTTCCCATTCGCGGATAGGACGCAAACGATCTACTTGAGTAACAATCGTAATTATTGGTAAATCGGCGACTTCCTCTTTCATATCTTGGAGAAAGTCTACATCCATTTGTAAAGCAGGATCGAGGGCAGGTGTTACTAATAAAAGTAAATCGGCATTGGTGACATAATCTAAGACTAAATCGCGCAATTCTCCACGATCTACTTGTTCGTAACCGGGTGTATCCCAAAGAGTTAAAGTTTCGCCAGTAGGAGTTTCCCAGTGATAATTTTGGATGCGATCTGTACTGGGTAAAACGTCAACTTCAGCGCGATCTGCTTGAAATAAAGTATTAATTAAACTACTTTTACCCGAACCAGTTCGTCCTGCGAGTAAAATACTTACAGGCTTTTGTTTAACTTGTTCTACAGGTTCAGCTTGGGCGATAATTTCTTGCAGGGTTTTAGTTTTCGCTTTTGGTAAAGTTGGGGTAGAATTAGTAGGAGAAGAATCTTCAGTCAAATTGGGAGTAGTACCACTATAAAGCGCGATCGCCTGACGAGACAAATTCCTTAAAGCCGCCTCTCGTAACATTTGACTCAAATTCGCCAAAAGTTGCTGTGTAGCTTGATTATTCGCAGGTTGACTAGCTACTTTTGTCACCGCAACTACCGGATTAATTACCCATTGCGCCCAATTCCAAACTTGCCAGAGTTTACGCGCCGATGGTTCTAGTTTACGATAAACTTCGTAAGCTTGATAAGCTTGTCCGACAGTAACTTGATTCAAAACCGGAGAAATTTGCTGCATCCAGCGATCCAAATCGTCTACAGTACCTCGAATGAGAGTGTAAGCTTGAGGAACATAAATCGAGAGTAGAGGATATTTTACCTCCGGATGGTAGATGTGTGCGATCGCCACAACTAAATCTTGACATCGTTGCCAAAAAGTTTGCCAATCTTCCCAAATTGGCGCATCATCTTTTGTCGCTTGAATTACCTTTTGTAAAGCCAATTCAGCTTCTTTCGTCGCATCATCACCAGTTAAAGCGCGATCCTCAGCAGCTTCCAAATCTGCATTAACTTGCGCCATCACCGATTCTACCTCAGCGATCGCCGGACGAGTCCATTTCACCAACAACCAACGCCAACCCGCAAAAACAACAATAAAAACCGCCCAAATCCAATTAATACCCCATTCATGGATTTGCATCCCCGCCGAGATTAACAAAAAAAGTGCGATCGCAGCGATCGGCAGTCCCAAAACCACCCACTGCCAAGGCTTTAATCTTACCATGACCTCATCCCCACACCAATAGCTCTACTGTAAAAAGTTTAGCGCCAGAAGAGGGGTGAGCGCGATCGATTTTTTTATCAGTGGTAAAATACTAAATCTGCTGTTTATTGACAACTTAAAGACAGTTGCCTATCCTAAAAATCATGGATGTCTACTTTGTGTTGAATGGAATTACCTTCGTCTGGAATGAGGAGAAAGCTAGGAAAAATCCTCTTAAACACGATGGAGTTACATTTGAACAAGCAGCAGAAAGCTTTTTCGATCCATTTCTAAAAGTAATTGATGCCAGTCGCAATGAGGAAGCACGAGATGCCATAATTGGTTTAGATACTAATTGGAATCTTTTATTTATTGTTCACTTAGCTTTTGAAAATAACCTCATCCGAATTATTTCAGCCCGTCAAGCTACTCGAAAAGAGCGAGAATACTATGAAAATTGAAACTTTGCAACAACGTTTATCGAAAAATCGCCCGACAACTTCGGTGACTATTAATATTCCAGAAGATGTGATCGAAGACCTCAAGCGAATTGCGCCCAAGCTTGGTTTTTCTAATTATCAATCGCTAATTCGTGCTTATATTGGGCAAGGACTACGAGTAGATTTAGAACGCTTGGAAAACGATCCGGTTACTGCGTTAATTGCTTTGGCTTTATTGGATGCTTCACCTAAAGTTTCTTCCCTTCGACAAGAGGTTCAGAAATTCAGGATAAGTCAAGCTAGCGTTGATGAAACAGAAGAAGGTTTAATGTACGACTCAGCAATACAATATCAAAAACGTTTTGCTCAAGATCGTATCGAACCTGTGCGAAAGCAAATTAACTTAAAAAAATCTCTACAAGAGAATGACTTATTGCCAATTGTGACGGACAGTTATTTCGTTCCAGAAGAACGTAAATATTTATTCGCAAAAGGACTTTACGCTGGATTAATCGGAGATTTTGTGACCTCCACCCATCTTCTCATTCCCCAAATTGAGAATTCTATACGTTGTCTAGTCGAAAAACCCGATGTTATCACTTATAAACTCGACGATATTCAATTCGATATTCAGGAGGAACACAACTTGAATAACACTCTCGAACGTCCAGAGATTATATCAATTTTTGATGAAAACACCCTCTTTAACCTTAAGAGTTTACTGTTTGGAAGTAATCTAAAACACCGTATGGCTCGTGGTTTAATTAATGATAGTGAATTTTCAAGTTCTTTAATGTCTTATCTATGGTGGCTCACTCTCCGGTTGTGTTGTTTGCTAAGTTCAAACTATCAACAAAAGCTGGAAAACTCCGATCCTTGGGTCAGATTTGCTGGTATATTCAAAGACGATCCAATTTTTGATGAGTTTGTCGAAGATATGGCTGCCTATAGAGGAGAAATAAACGCTGAACTTACTGAGGATGAAGTCACTTATGAGGAGAGTCAGTCAACGTGAGTCGATACATTTTGGATACCGATCATGTGACTCTCTTTCAATACGGTCAGCCTAAAATTGCACAACGTGCTAAAGAAGTTGGTGGTATGAATATATTCGTTACCACTGTCACTCTTGAAGAGCAGTTACGAGGAAGATTGGCTGGTATTCAGAGGGCTAATCGAAGACCTGAGCAGCTAACAATTGCTTACGAAAATTTACAAATAACTTTGCTTTACTTTTGCAGTATGAATTTGCTTAATTTTGATAATGCTGCATACAATTGCTACCAAAGTTTGCGTCAGCAGAAAATTAGGATTGGTACACATGATTTAAGAATTGCAGCAATAGCTTTAGTTAACCAAGGAATTGTTGTTACTAGGAATCAGCAAGATTTTGGTAAAGTACCTGGGTTAGATATTGACGATTGGACTATATGAACGTTGGATACATTACTTTAATTTAAGATGAAAATTGAAACTTTGAAACAACATTTAATGTTGGAGAAAAACTTTGCTTGAATAAACATGACGGGAGATAATGTTACTTATTAGCTCCATATTTTGCTAAAGTTCAACTTCACAGCAGCAATTCGTAAGGGAATGAGGAAATGAATGTACCAATAATGAATGTACCGTTAAAGAATAGTCAAGATTTGTCCTGGCGTTATTGGTTTACTCTTCCTATTTATCCTTATGGTAAACGACGTACGATTCGCCGAGAAGTTGTTAAGGATACGATTTGGACTTTTGAACAAATTCAGGGAATTTTTTATGTAGTTGTGCCGATTCGCATGACTGCTGTCAAAATGGAACAAGGAGGATTGTTAATTTATGCCCCGGTTGCACCGACAAAAGAGTGTATCTCTTTGGTGAATGAATTAGAGGCAGAACATGGCTCTGTTAAGTATATTATTTTGCCAACAATTTCTGGTTTGGAACATAAAGTTTTTGTTGGTCCGTTTGCGAGAAAGTTTCCGAATGCAGAGGTGTTTGTTGCACCGAATCAATGGAGTTTCCCTCTGAATTTACCGCTAAGTTGGCTTGGTTTTCCGTCGCAACGCACCCAGTTACTTCCGGAAGATAGTAGTCAAGCTGTTTTTGCTGATGAGTTTGATTATGCTATTCTCGGTTCGATCGCCCTCGGACCAGGTAGTTTTGAGGAGGTGGCTTTTTTCCATAAGCGATCGCGTACTTTATTAGTAACAGATTCGGTGTTGTCGATACCTGAAGATCCTCCAGCGATCGCGCAATTAGATCCTTATCCTCTCTTATTTCATGCTAAAGATCGAGCCTCGGATCTCGTTGTCGATAATCAAGCTAACCGTCGCAAAGGATGGCAAAGGATCGCCTTATTTGCCATGTATTTCCAGCCTAGCGTCCTCGAAACCATTCCTTGGACTCAGGTATTCACAGAAGCTTCTCAAGCCCCAGATCGCTCAAAAAAGGCTTATTACGGCTTATTTCCCTTTCGATGGAAACCGCATTGGCAGCGATCGTTTGAGGCTTTGCGAGGTGACGGGCGTTTATTTGTGGCTCCAATTTTACAAACTCTGATTCTCAATCGCGCACCCCAGGAAACTCTTACTTGGGCTGACAGAGTAGCAAATTGGGACTTTCAACGCATTATTTCTTGTCACCTTCACTCACCAATTGCAGCCAGATCGCAGCAATTTCGAGAAGCTTTTTCTTTCCTGGAAAAACATTCTGCTGTCAGTGCAGGTTTGTTTAATATTAGTACTTATCCTTTACCAGAAGAAGATTTCAAATTGCTGCAAGATATTGATAAAAATCTTAATAAGTATGGCATTGTGCCGCCACCAAAAGAGAAAGTTTAGGGTTCCAGGGATGAGGGTAAACTGATAGAGATCGGGTCATTTTTTAGAAGAGTAATGGCTCAATCCTTGCCTGTACTTCCTCAATAATATCCTCGGTTGCACGCTCAACAAACTCAACCCGACGGGCTTGCCAATCTAAACTTTTGATTTGATCTGTAAGAATAATTCCGTAGGTTTTTAGGCTTGAAGGTAAAGAAACTTCAAAGGGATATCCTTTTTTTTTTCTTTGTAATCGGCATGAATAAAGCTAGGGAAGTTTTGCAGTTATAATCATAAGGAGAGATTACAAAAGCAGGTCTATTTCCTCTTTGTTCATGTCCTTTCGTAGGATCGAAATCTAAATAAACTATGTCTCTTCGACTGGGTACATAAGAATCATTTTGTGTTACAAGAGTAAAAATAAATTATCTCAAATATATAGCAAGAGGAGGTGATTTGTAAAAATATTTAATTGGCTGGTTTAAAGAATAAAATATAAGGTTTACACCTAAAATATAAAGTATGTTTTCGGAAAAAAAGCACCTCTAGAGAAAAATTTTGAGCGTTAGTTTGTTAACTCAATTTTTAATTCCCTTAAATCTTTCTTTGGCGTTTTTAAAGGCTTCTTGCATAACAGATTGAATTTTTTCAGGATCGGGTTTTTTACCTCCCATTAAGTCACCGAAATAAACGCAAGCACCTTCACCTAATGCAATTGTATAAGCAGCAGCCCAAGAAGCAGCGATCGCGCTTCCCAAGCCTGGCACAAATTTAATTAATTCTCGTCCGATCGCTTGGGCTAAAAATCCTCCAGCGATCGCGCTAACTACTCCTCCCGCTTGAGATGGTGTTAAAGTCTGTCCGTATAACTTTCCTAAGACTCCTACCATCGATACTTGCAAAGCCGTCAAAGTTGGCATAGTTGCAAAAGGTAACGGAACTGCGGCTAAAGCTGCCGACGCGATCGCAAATGCTAAAATATAACGTCGCCCCACATCTCGATATAAATTGCCCAATTCTTTACCCACTTCTTCATCTAATAACTGATGAATAGCGCGGGCTTCCGCTTCTGGCAGTAAATCGGCTAAAGTATCTCTGAGGGCTTCCAAACCATAAAATACCGGATTATAGCCATCTTCTGCTAAAGTAAAATCAATGAGGACGCTGCGATCGCATAAATCTTGAAAATCTGCTTTAATTGCCGCAAAAGCTCGATTTACTTCCTCATAATCTGGCGGATATTCCCGATGATCTTCGACATTGGGAGGATACAATTCATGCAAACAAGTCACCACCAATAAACAAGGAATATGCGGATAAGAATCTCGCAACTTTTGGGCAACTTGTTTCAAAGTATCCGTCGCAAAATCACTAATTTTGACCGTAAGAAGCAAAATTTTCGCATTGCGAGTTTCCTGTTTAAGATCCCCCACCAATTCTTGAATAATCGCCGGAGTTTCTTGCTTAACATCTCCGAGTCCTACCGTATCGGTAAAAATCAACAATGGCAAATCGCTGGAAGGATAAGTATAACGTTCAGTATGCTTAGTGTGAGGACGAAAACCCTGTCCGACAATCTCCTCAGAAACACCCGTCAATCCGCGTACAATCGAACTTTTTCCCGCTTGAGGCTTACCAATTAAAACTGCTTCAGTCGTGGGTAATTTCGCCCTCACCGCCTCTAAAATCTCCGCTACCTCAGCTTCGCTAACGCTGAACCAGCCAATCACTGTTTGGGCAGCTTTGTCAACAGGTAAAAGTTTGCTTAAGCGGGTTGTCGCATCATTCCAGACATTCGTAAAGCGATTTTTCCAAGACTCTTTTTCCGATGATGTGGTTACTTCCTCAGTCGGTTGGGGAAAATTTTCACGAGATTGTGGTTCATTCATGCACACCTAATTTACTTAGAGACTAAAAAGAGCGTTCATCTGTCACTTTTGTGAGTGAGATTAGGCTTATTTTAGCAAAACATATATTTCTGTGGCAGGATGTTGGCTCGTTTGCGATCTACGACAATAAGTCCATTGTTATCGGAAAAGCTTCATCGGCAAGTAGCTACGAAGAGAGGAAATTTTATGGATACTACCCAAGTAAATGAACAACAAAATACAAGACCACCTTACCCAAATATTCCGCCAATTTTGGAAAGTCGGGGTGACGAATATCGAGATAGTGGTATTGTAAGTACAGTAGCGATCGCCGGACATCCAATCCACCCAATTATTGTTACTTTTCCAGTTGGTTTTCTCAGTGGGGCGGCAGGCTCCGATCTTGCTTATTGGTTAACAGGCGACTTATTTTGGGCGCGGGCTTCATTTTGGCTAGTCGGAGTTGGTTTACTTAGCGGTATCCTAGCAGCAATTATTGGTATGTTTGATTTTACCAAAATTAAGCGCGTTCGCCAGCGTAACGCAGGTTGGGCGCATATGTATATTAATATTACTGCTTTAGTAATGACGGCAATCAATTTTGGCTTGCGACTTGGGGATCTCGAATCTGTTATCGTACCTACTGGATTAGCACTTTCGGTAGTGATTGCGACGCTATTAGGTATTGGTGGTTGGTTTGGCGGCGAGCTTACTTTCCGTCATAAAATAGGTGTAGTCGGTCCGAGTAATCGCGAGTAAATTAAATCTCGCTAGCTGAGTTATTTGATGCTGCTCATAATCGAGTCAACTCGAGCGGGGTTAGCGTAGGTGTTACTTTTAATTATACCTACGCTAACCATATAGACAATCAATTTACAAATCTTCGGCAACAGCACAGATATTTTGTATCTCTTCTTCCTCAGGATGAGTAGTCAAATAATTTTCGCTCCACGAACAACCTAACTTCATCAAATCATCTAGTTCTAAATAAACATTCCAGAGTTTAACTGTAGCATCAGACCCCGCAGAGGCTAAAAGCTGACCATTGGGAATAATGACCGAAAATCTTGGGTTTCAAGCCCCGTCCTTTAGCGAAGCGGAGGACGGCTTTTTGTTGCTATTTTGGGTTGAATCTGCTACCATTTTGATACTAACGTGGTCAGGATCAAATGTTGGTCTTGGAGTACAAGGTTAAGCCAAAGCCACAACAAGTAGCTGCCATTGAAGAGGCGATTCGGACAAGTCAGTTTGTGCGAAATAAAGTGCTTCGCTTCTGGATGGATAACACAGGTGTAGGTAAAGCTGAACTCTTTAGATACAACACAGCATTAAGAAATGAGTTTGAATTTGTCAAAGACTTAAACTCCCATGCTTGTCAAACTGCGGTTGAAAGAACACTGAGAGCAATTACTCGCTTTTACGAGAATTGTAAACAACAAAAACCAGGAAAAAAGGGCTATCCAAAGTTCAAGAAGCACTCACGCTCTGTAGAGTACAAAGTTTCGGGTTGGAAGTTGGACGAAAGCACCAAGAAGCATATCACCTTTACCGACAAAAAAGGAATAGGGAAACTAAAACTAATTGGTTCTAGAGACATTCAATACTTTCAGCCAGAGCAAATTAAACGGGTCAGAATTGTCAGGAGAGCAGACGGATATTATGTCCAATTCTCGATTAAATTAGACCCCAGAGATACCGTAAAACCTTTAACTCCTACTCAGAAGGCTGTAGGAATTGATGTGGGTTTGAAGTTTTTCATTGCTGATAGTCAGGGGAATACAGAAGTAGTTCCTCAATACTATAGAAAAGCAGAAAAACATCTTAATAGACTCAACCGTAGAAAATCAAATAAGTACCGCAAAGGCAAAAAAACGCAGTCCAATAATTATCACAAAGCAAGACAGCGATCTGCCAAAAAGCATTTAAAAGTAAGTAGGCAACGAGAAGAGTTCGTCAAGAGAGTGGCACTCCGTTTAATCCAATCTAACGATTTGGTCGCCTATGAAAATTTGAATGTCAAAGGCATGGTGAAGAATCGTCGTCTAGCTAAATCGATAACGGACGCAGGATGGTCAACTTTCCGTCAATGGTTAGAATACTTTGCAGACAAATATGGGAAATTAGCCATTGCTGTCCCTCCCCATAATACTTCTCAAAACTGCTCCAACTGTGGAGAGAAAGTAGAAAAATCTCTATCGACGAGAACTCATGTTTGTCATCATTGTAGGTTTGTTTGCGACCGGGACTGGAACGCGGCGATAAACATTCTGCAAAAAGCTTTATATATCGTGGGGCGCACGAAAATCTACGCTTCAGGAGAAACTTCCTCTTGGTTGGTTGGAGAAATCCTGTTAGCCAACGAAGATTCGTTGAATGAAGAATCCACGTCCTTATAGGGCGTGGAGCGTCAACCCTTGTCCGTAGCAATAATATGAATATCGACATCCTGGAGATATTTCATCAAATTTTGTACGGGAGAACTGTGCAAAAATAAATCCCAACGCGATCGCTGGGTTTGTCCGACAACCACTTGCGTAATATGATATCTGTGGGCTGTATCGGCGATCGCTTTCGGAATATTGGTACTATTCACGCGAATAAACTCACCCCCAAACTCTCGACAATATTGTTCGCAAATTTCCAAATAAACACCTTCATCTTTCGTTAAAAAGCGGTCAGGATTTGCGACATACAACGCATACAAACGCGCCCGCATTTGAGAAGCTAACCGTGCGCCTCGGCGTAATAATTGAGAAGAATGAGGATAGGTTGAAACACAAACCATGACTCGTTCGTGAACGCTACAATACTTATCTTTTGGGGTTTGAGATTCAGCAATTTCTTCAAGATTATCCGCCACTTCTCGTAGTGCCAATTCTCGCAACGCCACTAAATTGCGTCTTTGAAAGAAATTTCGCAGAGATTGTTCAATTTTTTCCGGTGCATAAATCTTACCTTCTTGCAATCTTTCCTCTAAAGTTTCTGGGGTAACATCCACCACCACCACTTCATCTGCTTCATCTAAAATACGGTCAGGAATCCTTTCTCTGACCACAACCCCTGTAATTTTAGCAACCAAATCGTTGAGACTTTCTAAGTGTTGAATATTAACCGTTGAAAAGACATCAATACCCGCTTCTAAGACGATTTCTACATCTTGATAACGCTTTTCTCTTCGGGAACCAGGGACATTCGTATGCGCCAATTCATCAATTAAAACTAATTGTGGTTGACGCTCAATAATGGCATCTGTATCCATTTCCGTGAGGGAAATATTTCCTCTTTGAATCTGTTGCCGAGGAATAATTTCTAACCCTGCTGCTGCTTCTGCTGTTTCCTCCCGTCCATGAGTTTCCAGTAACCCAATCACCACATCAAACCCTTGTTCTCGTAGTTCTTTTGCTTCTTCAAGCATACGGTAAGTTTTTCCAACTCCAGGCGCCATTCCCATGTAGATTCGATGTTTGCCTTGGCGTTGACTAGGAAGTTCGTAACCACTAGAAGAAGTAGATTTATTTTGCATTTTGTCTTTACTAATCATTGAGATAATTGCTCTATTTCAAGTTCATTCGGGCAAGCTTTTAACCATAGGAACAGTAAAGGTAAATGTGCTTCCTTCTCCTGGAGTAGAATCAACCCAAATTCTCCCCCCATGAGCGTTGACAACTTCTTGGCAAATTGCTAAACCTAGACCACTGCCGCCAATATCCTTTTCGGTTTGAACTTGAACGAATTTATCAAAAATTTTAGCTTGGTATTCCCAAGGAATTCCTGCCCCATTATCGGCTACAGATATTTCGACCCAATTTCCCCTTTGTTCGGCAATAAGTTCGATTTTTCCGCCTGTATCTGTATATCTAATTGCATTGGCAATTAAGTTAGTTAATACCCAAACTATTTTATTTGGGTCAACATTCACTAAAAGACTGTCTTCTGGGCAGTGCTGAGTTAACTGAATTTCTTTTTCTTGGGCTTGAATTCTCAGTAGAGAAATAGCTTTCTTGAGTAAAAAACTTGCCTCGACTGTCCCCAACTCCATTTCGATACGACCCGATTCTATTTTAGAAAGATCCAGCAGATCGTTCACTAAAATTCTTAATCGCTCAACGTCTGCACTGGCAGCTTCTAACAATTCTTTTTCTGGCTCTGATAATTTTTCTGGAATTGTTTCTAGCAAGAGATTCACACTCATTGATATTCCGGTTAGCGGGGTGCGTAACTCATGGGAAGCTGTAGCAACGAAGTCACTTTTTAGTTGGTCTAATTCCTTAAGCTTGGTAATATCTTGAAGCAAAAGAATCACTCCCCATATTTGCTTATTTTCAGTGATAACGGGAGTAATTGAAAATTGATAATATTTGGTTTCCTGATTCTGGACTATTGTCAAAATCGAGTCTTCGTCAGTTTCAGGTAAAGGATGATAATTTTGGGCAGTTGTTTGAATTTTTTCGTAAAGTTCTTGATGATTGAAAACTGCCAAGAAATGATGGTTCAATGCTCGTTGTGGAGAAACACCCAAAATTGAGGCAGCAATGGGATTAATGGCAGTAATTTCCAAGTCAGCATTCACTACTACTAACCCATCAGTAATACTCTGAATGATGGCTTCGCTACGTTGCTTTTCCAGAATGACTTTGCCAACATTTAAGTCGTGAAAAGCTTTGAGTTTTTGACTCATCAGGTTAATAGCAGTTCCTAAATTGCCCAATTCATCCTGAGATTTAACAGCGATCGCCACATTATAATTTCCTTCGGCAATTTGTTCGGTTGCTTTCATCATTTCTTTAAGGGGTCGGATAATGCGATCGGACAGCAGTAAACTAAAACCTAGTCCTATTCCTGCTGCCCCACCGCCGATAATAATCATTGAGGCGATCGCCTGATGGGAAATGCTTTGTGCCGTTTCTGATGCAGCAAGCATCGTTGCTTGATTCAATTCCCGCAGTTGGGTGCTGTTTTCTCGAACTTGTTGAAAAGCTGGAAAAACTGTCTCATCGTAGTAATTGGTGACGGAAGTTTCGGTTAATTCTTGCTGCTGTAATTGGTCAAACGCGATCAGATAATTTTCATAACTTTCAGAGAGTGCAAGCAGGATTTTTCTCTCTCCAGGAATCGTCACATTATCTTGAGCACGCCCTAACCATTGTAAGAAAGTCACTTCACTCTTACGAAACTGTTCGATACCCATTGACTCATCCCCTAAGAGAATTAATAGAGTTGCGCTATCCTGACGTTCAAGGGCATCAATCATGTTCTCTGCGGCAAGAATGCTACGGTAATTTTCCTGCAAAATAGCATCACTAGCTTTTCCCAAGCGTTGAAGGTTGACCGCCCCCCAGCTACAAACGAGGACAACAAGGGCTAATGCAGCACCATAACCAGCGAGAATCTTAGTTTTGAGGTTCACAGTTTTCTACTGAATATCTATAATCTTGTCGGGCGACTTTTGGGCGATCGCGTGGCACGATCTAAGTTATTATGAGCAGGTTTATAGGTGGGATCGAGGTCTGTCGCCACCCGATATTGTTTTAACGCTTCTGAACGTTCTCCTGAGAGTTCATGAATTTCTCCTAAAAGATTAAAGGCTTCAGGATTTGAGGGATCGATTCCAATTGCTTGTTTAACGTGCGCGATCGCTTTATCATACTGTCGCTTACTTGCACAAAACTTGGCGATTTTAATTGCCCTTTTATAATTTCTAGTTTCTTCCCGATGATGAATTTCCACTTCTAAGATGGGATAGATTTTTTCTCGCAATTCTTGAGGTGTAAATGGTTTTTCTAAAAAGTCCACTGCCCCTAATTTCATTGCTTCTACGGCACTATCAACTGTTCCATGTGCGGAAATAATCATAATCGGTAAATTAGGCTGGGTTTTCAAAGCTTTCTCTAAGACCTGTAACCCATCCATTCCCGGCATTTTTAGGTCTAACAACATCAAATCGTATTCTTCTACTTCTAACTGTCGTAGCGCATCTGAACCATCTAAAGCACTCATCAATTGATGTCCTAATGCTTCTAATGTCTGCACTATAGTACGGCGAATGGTTTTATTATCGTCAACGACTAAAATTTTACGACTAATCACGCTCTTTTTCTCCTTTTTATTTAGACTTATTTTTTGAGAACATCTGCTACAAGTTCGCGCAACTCTGTGGGATTAAACGGTTTTTGGATATAGCTCATTGGCTTTTCAACGAAATCGACTGCACCAAGTTTTATTGCTGTTACGGCTTCCTCAATACTACTATGACCTGAAATTACAACAATTTTACTTTCGGGAGCAATGGTATGGGCTTGTTTTAAAACTTCTAAGCCTTCTATTCCTGCCATTTTTAGATCCAGGAGAATTAAATCAAAATGGTTTTTTTGAATTTGTTCAAGGGCTTCTTTCCCATTGGCAGCAGTAGAAACTTTATACCCCATCGGCTCTAAGGTTTGAGCAATTGTTAAACGAGTTGTTTTATCGTCATCAACAACTAAAATTTGCAAGTTGGTCATTTTCATTATTCTTTAAATTCAATCTTTTTCTCAAATTTGCCATTATCTAAAATGCGATTGTGCTTGCTCGATCGTTAACTCGATTTTGCAATTTTTGTTTGTATTTTTGCCTCTCCTCTACGATAACTACTAAACATTTACTTCATATTTGTAGTGAATATTTTGACAAAAATCTCCCAAGAAATCACCCCAAAGCAAATAATTTTCAAATGAGACCGTCAAGAGCTAAATTAAGTTTCAAAACATTAACTCCTGGTTCGCCAAAAATTCCTAAAAAGCGTCTATCTACAGATTGAAAAATGAGAGTTTCAACTCGCTCATCATCGAGATTTCGCGCCCGTGCAACCCTTTCAATCTGCGCTCTAGCGGCTTCAATGGTAATATGCGGATCTAACCCAGAACCGGAAGCATAAACTAAATCTGCGGTGGGTTCAACATCAGCATTTCTTAAGAAATCTGCTTGTTTTTTGACCCTCGTAATTAATTCTTCATTCGTCGGTGCTAAATTACTTGCACCAGATAATCCTCCGGGATAAGCATCATCTCCTTCACTATAGTTTACAGTACTCGGACGACTCCAAAAATACTCCTGAGAAGTAAAGGTTTGACCGATTAATTCTGAACCAATAATTTCTCCTTGAGTATTGGTAATCAGACTTCCATTGGCTTGATAAGGAAACGCTGTTTGAGCAATCAAAAGAATAACTGCTGGATAAAGAATTGCGGTTAAAAGCCACAAAACAAAAGTTGAGCGAATTGCCATCATTATTTCTTTCATAAGACTCTCCTAAAATCTTTCAGGTTGAAAAATAACCAAAAATAGGTAAACGGATAAACTCAATGTCACCAAGATTAAAATCCCAATTGCATAGGCATTTGGACGAGCAATATTTTCCCCGGTTGCGGCATAAATGGCGGGAGCAATAATCAAATTGAAACACAAGGTAAAAAAGAGAATCGTTGCACCTCGATGGTTCCGCCAATGTTCCCGCAGCATATCTACTGCTTCTTCTCCCTCCCTAGGGAATATTTGTTTCAATAAATTGTGTCGTTTCATAATTAAACTCCTTGTTTAAGCTAAGCTAATTGCGGAAATAATTAAGTCAATGATTTTAATGCCGATAAAGGGTGCAATAATCCCACCTAAGCCATAAATCAAAATATTGCGAGTTAATAATTGATTGGCGGTTAGAGGTCTGAATTTAACCCCTTTTAATGCCAAGGGAATTAACGCTGGAATAATCAAAGCGTTATAAATTAAGGCGGATAAAATCGCCGATTGGGCGCTGGTAAGTCCCATAATATTGAGGCTATCAATACCAATTGCTGCAAACATCGCGGGAATAATTGCAAAGTATTTCGCGATATCATTGGCTAAAGAAAAGGTAGTTAATGCCCCACGAGTAATGAGTAATTGTTTCCCAATCGTGACTAAATCAATTAATTTTGTCGGGTCAGAATCTAAGTCCACCATATTTGCCGCTTCTTTAGCTGCTTGGGTTCCCGTATTCATTGCTAAACCGACGTTTGCTTGGGCTAAGGCAGGTGCGTCATTAGTTCCATCTCCCGTCATTGCTACTAATTTACCCTGTTTTTGTTCCTGCTGAATTACAGCGATTTTGTCTTCGGGAGTAGCTTCAGCAATAAAATCATCAACTCCGGCTTCTTGGGCAATCACAGAGGCGGTAATGCGGTTATCTCCCGTTAGCATGACACTTTTTACACCCATACGACGCAATTGGTCGAAGCGATCGCGCATTCCGGGTTTGATAATATCCTTAAGATAAATCACCCCATAGACTTCATTCTCCAAAGCCACTGCTAAGGGTGTTCCTCCCAAACGAGAAACCTGTTCGTAAGCCTCATCTAAATCATTGGGAAGTTGACCGCCGCGCGATCGCACAAAGCCTTTTACCGCATCAACTGCCCCTTTTCTTATCTCTGTGCCATCGGCTAAATTTGTGCCACTCATGCGAGTTTTGGCAGAAAATTCGATGTCTTCGGCTTGATTTCGGTCAAAATCAATCTTCGCCCCGATCTTTTCCGCAAGCCGAACAATAGATTTTCCTTCGGGAGTGGTATCAAAAATACTACCCGCCAAGGCAACTTTCGCTACTTCTTCGGGAGAATAACCATTAACCGGAATAAACTGTTCTGCGAGGCGATTTCCTAACGTAATCGTGCCTGTTTTATCCAAAACCAGCGTGTTAATATCCCCACAGGCTTCTACTGCCCGCCCAGAGGTGGCAATGACGTTAAATTGCGCTACTCTATCCATTCCCGCAATCCCAATGGCGCTAAGTAACCCGCCGATAGTCGTAGGAATGAGGGCAACCAAGAGAGCAACTAAAGTAACAATACCCACTGGCGCACCCACATAACTGGCAATGGGGGGAATGGTGACGACAACGATTAAGAAAACTTGCGTGAGAACCGCTAATAAGACGGTTAAGGCGATTTCGTTGGGGGTTTTACTTCTTTCTGCCCCTTCTACCAAAGAAATCATCCGATCCAAAAAGCCTTTCCCTGCTTCCGCCGTGACTTGAATAATCAATTCGTCGGAGATAATCCGCGTTCCCCCGGTAACGGAACTAGCAACATCCGAACCAGGTTCTTTTAATACAGGGGCAGATTCTCCCGTAATCGCAGATTCATCAACGGAAGCAACGCCTTCGATAACCGTTCCATCGGCGGGAATAGTATCTCCGGCGATGACTTTAAGGCGATCGCCTTTCGCCAAAGCTGTTGAACTTACTTCCTCTACCGAACCATCGGGCAATAATCGGCGGGCTGTGGTTTCGGATTTTGTTGACCGCAAGGCATCTGCTTGGGCTTTCCCGCGCCCTTCCGCCACTGCTTCGGCAAAATTCGCAAAAAGGATGGTAAAGAACAGAATCAGGGTTACTAAACCGTTGTAGAGACGCTGATTTTCACCGGGTGCAACCCCAAATAGATCGGGAAAAATTGTCAAAATTGCTGTGATAATTGTCCCCACCCACACCACAAACATGACAGGGTTTTTCAGCATGATACGGGGATTAAGTTTGACAAAGGCTTCCCGAAATGCCCGTTTATAAAGTCCTTTGGTATTAACTTTGCGCTGTTTCTTTTCTTGTCGCCGTTTTGGGCTTCGAGGAGGTTGAGTTTGAGGGTGATTTTGTCGTTGTTGTGTATTCATAAATTCTCTTCTTCGGCTCTAAAAAAGGGAGGGGAGATAGATGTTGCTATCACCTTGAATAAATTGGGGAAATTGCCTGGAAAATCCTCTTTTTAAGGGTGATTTAGGAGGAGCAAAATTTACCATCATTTGTCACTAGCAACTTAGCTCTAATGCAAATTCAATCCTTCGGCAATAGGTCCTAAAACTAACACTGGAAGGAATGTCAGCGCACCCAGAATTAAAATGATTCCTGCTGTCACACCTGTAAATAAAGGCGTATCCGTTCGTAACGTTCCAGGAGTTTCGGGAACAGGTTGTTTGCGATACATATTATCTGCCAATAAAACTAGGGCAATTAAAGGAATGTAACGTCCTCCTAGCAAGCTGATACTAGCGGTTAAATTCCACCAAAGGGTGTTATCATTTAATCCTTCAAATCCCGAACCATTGTTAGCCGCCGCCGAGGTATATTCATAAATAACTTGAGAAACTCCATGAAAACCAGGGTTAGTAATTCCCGCAAGCCCAATTACATCCGGATAGCCAACGGTATCAGGAAAAGCCATTGTAATCGCACCCGGAATTAAAATCATAATCGGGTGAACTAACAAGATGACACTGGCTAAAACAATCTCTTTTTTTTCAATCTTGCGTCCGAGAAATTCTGGTGTCCGCCCAACCATTAATCCTGTCAAGAAAACTGTCAAAATTAAGAACACAAATAAATAAGCTGTTCCCGTTCCTTGACCGCCCCAGACAATTTGTAGGAACATATTAAATAAGGTAGAAAATCCTCCGGGTGGCATTAAGGAATCGTGCATTCCATTCACTGCACCACACATTGTCCCCGTAGTAGTAACAGCCCAAAGTGCCGTTTGCGCCCAGCCAAAACGCACTTCTTTGCCTTCTAAATTAGGAGCTTGTTGATTAATAATATTGTTAACAATGGGATTCCCTTGAAATTCACCAATGGCTGAAATAGTAATCAGAATGACATAGATAATAAAGACCATACCAAAGATGAGCCATCCCTGCTTTTTATTTCCTGTCATAATTCCATAGGTGTAAATTAAAGAAGCGGGAATACAAACCATGGTTAGGGTTTCGATTAAGTTAGTCAGTCCATGAGGATTTTCAAAAGGATGGGCTGAATTGATCCCGAAAAATCCTCCGCCGTTTTCTCCTAATTCTTTGATAATTTCAAAGTGAGCAACCGGACCTCGTGCGATCGCTTGAGGAACACCCTCTAATGTGGTCGCAATTGCTGGTTCTTGGATAGTTTCAGGAACGCCTAATGCCACTAAAATAATTGCCCCAATCAAAGAAATGGGTAACAAAATGCGAGTAATACTGCGGGTTAAATCAACATAAAAATTACCGATTTCTCTTCCGCTTAAACCTCGAATAAAGGCAATAGCAACCGCTAATCCTGTTGCTGCTGAGGTAAACATTAGAAATCCCAATGCTAGCACTTGAGAGGCATAACTAAACGTAGTTTCACCGGAATAATGCTGTTGATTTGTATTAGTAACAAAAGAAATAGCGGTATGTAATGCCAAATCCCAACTCGGTGCAGCTAAATTCACCGGATTGAGGGGTAAAATCCCCTGAAGTATGAAGATTAGATACACGAGAATAAACATAACCAGGTTACTCAATAAGATAGCGCGAATGTATTGCCAACCTGTCATATTTTGTTGATAGCGAACTCCGCTCAGAACATAAATGGCTCGTTCGAGAGGATTGAAAATAGGATCGAGAAATGTTCTTTGTTTTTGATATACTTTCGCCATATAGCTACCCAAAAAAGGGACTATTGCTACTAAGATGACGAGGGTTAAACCGATTTGAAAAAAACCTTGTGTCATAATCTTTATAATTACATCAACCAAAAGAAGTATTCTTTTATTTCACTTGGAAAAGGCTCTCTTGGAAGCAACATTTACATGATGCAGCATTAATTGAAAATCAACAATTAGACAAATGAAATAATTTTGCTCGTCTTATGTTTAGACTGAAAAGTATAGATATTTAGAAAATATTTACTCAACCTTATACTCAGGGATATAGATACTTCTATACTTGGAGATATAGATTTAAATAAAGCTTGAAACCGCGTTATATTAAGAAAATAAGCTGTGCTGAGTGTATATTAAATTTTGAGAATGCTGCATCGCTTCTTATCTATTCCCAAGATTTCTCTTGCCAAACATCAGGTAACTTGGTTGTTAGCGGCGATCGTCGCCTTAGAGTATTTAACACCTCCCGAATATGTCTTTGGCTATCTCTATACGGGTCCGATTTTGATTGCTAATGCCCGCTTGAGTCGTGCTGCGGGTTGGAGGGTGACAATCTTAGGGGCAGGATTAACCTTGTTCAATTTAATCATTCCTGGTAAAATTGGCTATAGCTTTCCCGCCTTTGCCAACCGATTGATTGCGGTCTTAGCATTGTTAGTAACGGGATGGTTAAGCGATCGCAACCGTTTTTATCAAGAAGCGATCGCGCGTCAAGAAGCACAACTTCGCACTCAAGAAAAACTTGCCAGTATTCGAGAAGATTTTGTCTCTACCCTCACCCATGACCTGAAAACGCCCTTATTGGGGGCAATAGAGACGATAAACTCGTTTCAATCTGGGCTATTTGGAGAAGTAACACCGACACAAAAGAAAGTATTGGAAATGATGAGGCGATCGCATAATTCTACCTTACAACTGGTGCAAACTGTCCTCGATATTTATCGCAATGATACCGAAGGATTGCAACTACACACCCAACCCGTTAATTTAGCCGAAATTGCCCAAGAAACCAGTGCTACCCTCACCAACCTAGCCACAAGTCGTCGCGTTTCCCTTTCCATTAATTATGGAGAATCAGAATTTGCTCGCGCTTTATGGGTGAATGGAGACGCACTACAGTTGCAACGCGTTTTCAGCAACTTACTGATTAACGGGATTAATCATTCCCCGCGTGGTGGAAGAGTGGAAGTGGTTTTAGAATCCGTCAACAGTTATCATCAAGTTTTAGTCAAAGATCGGGGTTCGGGAATTGTTGCAGAAGAACTTCCCCACCTATTTGAAAGATTTTACCAAGGAAACAGCGATCGCCAAGCCACAGGTTCAGGACTCGGATTATATTTAACTCGGCAAATTATTGACGCGCATGGCGGAACAATTTGGGCAAAAAATCGCCAACCCCAAGGCGCGATTTTTGGATTTCGTTTACCCGTTTATTTGACTGCTCCCCTCCCTCCGCTCCGCTAAAGGGCGAGGCTTTAAACCCAGTTTTTCTGGTAAAATAATGAAGTCACCTCCGCAATTACTTTCCCATCGATGAAAGCCCTCAAACTCTTATTGGTTGAAGATGACGAATTGTTCCGTTTGGGACTCTCTACTCGCTTGCAGCAAGAATCAGGGATAGAAGTAGTAGCTGAAGCTGTGGATGGTGAAACCGCAGTGGAATTGACCAATCAGCATCATCCTAATGTGGTTTTATTGGATGTAGGTTTACCCGGAATTGGCGGAGTGGAAGCTTGCCGTCAAATTCGCGCCTCACATCCGAATTTGCCCATTCTAGTTTTAACGTCTCATTCCCAAAAGCCTCTCATTGAACGTTTGATTGCCGCAGGGGCTTCAGGTTATTGTCTCAAAGGAGTTGAAGCAGAGGTCTTGGTTTTAGCCTTGCGTTCGGTGGCTGCGGGGGCTTCTTGGTGGGATTCTGTGAGTACGGCTCAAATTCGCACGACAATGGGAGAAACTGCGATTAATGGGAGTCCTCTTCCCTCAGAAACCCTAGAAAATCCTTTAACCAAGCGAGAACAGGAGATTTTAGAGTTGATGGTAGCGGGTAAAACCAATCAAGAAATTGCAGAAATTCTCTATATTGCTACCGGAACCGTGCGGGTTCACGTTCATGCTATTTTACAAAAATTAGAAGTACGCGATCGCACTCAAGCTGCTGTCCTCGCCCTTCAAAGAGGATTAGTTGCATTCTTGTGAGTAACGC
>NZ_JAAHBQ010000082.1 GCF_020144665.1 Oscillatoria salina IIICB1
TAATATCTCCGGAGCTGAACTTAGTAGGGGCAATATTCCTCAGTTGCCCCTACCAACTAAAATTTAAAATCCGGGAAAGATGTAACCGACACCAAGCAGTAAACCTACTGCTGTAGAATCTTCGATAAAGCCCACATTGAGATTAGCATTAGCCACAAACTCGCGGGTCAACTGGTACTCTACGCCACCAGAAAGTACGAAGCCCACATTGTCGTTATCGCCTGTACTAAAAGCGACACCGCCACCAACATAGGGTTTAAAGATAATTGGCTCGAAGGGATCTTCTCCTCGAATAGTAAAGTCGTATGTGATGGGAATGATAAAGTCGGTTTCGTCACCAATGATAGCTGCGGGTCGTACTGATAAATTATTGCTCAGAGCAATTTTACCGTTAACTGCAAAACCACCATCACCGATGCCAGTATCTTCATCGCTAAAACCGATGTTAAAGCCGACACCCACATAGCTAATATTACCTTGAGTCAGACGACCTGGTTCGATGCTAGTTTGTGCAATAGGAGTATTTTTAGTTGGGGGAGCAGTTTGACTGACAGGGGCGGGTACTGGCGCTTGTCTGAAAGCTTCGACAGAAGTGGCTACTGTTCCCGGTGTAGGTTCCCCAGTAGGCGCTTTTTCGATAGTAACTACTTCTGAGTCTGGTTCGGGAGTTACCGTTTGGGAATCAGCAACTTGAAAATGTTCAACTGCGATCGGAATTACTGTCGGTTCTTCAGAATTTGTCAGGCGATCGAGATCCTCAATTTGGGTTACAGTAACGTCTGAGGGAACAATCTCTGGTGAGGTTTGTGCTTTAGCTGGGCTAGCAATGGCTAAAGCAGTCATACCTAAGAGAGTTGCTATTAGTCGGGAAGAAATTACGTTCACAGTCACTCCTCAATTATTATTAACAACCAATAAACTAAACCAAGCTTAGTATATTATCTCCAAACTGTATTGGGAAAACCTCTACTAGTAGTTAATTTACGAAAATTTTGATTCCAAGTTTGTCAAACTCAGCAATTGACTTTTGTCGTCCATGTATCCCGACGCTAAATCACGCGATTATAGCGCGGGACTCATCGCTGGTCAAACTCGATTTGTCAAGATTCCTTAAGACTGATGGGGACAAGCGCCAGCGATCGCACCCGAAATAAAGGGTAATATATCTTTGTTTTGGCTGTAGGTTTTACTTTCGAGAAACACGACTAACAAATAAGGTTGTTTGTCGGGAATTTCAATATAAGCAGCGTCGTGACGTACAGAGTTTGTCCAGCCTGCTTTTGACCACAGTTGAGCATTTGCCGGCAAACCTGAGCCGAAAAAGCCTGTAACTTGATTTTCCTCGCTGTTAGTGGCAAGAGCGGGGGGTTGGAGGCTACGTTGGAGAAGATTCATCATCGTTTGCGATCGCCTGGAGGAAACTGTTACTCCTCCCACAATACTATGTAGCAATCGGGCAGTAGCGTTCGTCGTGAGCATATTCCGATTTTCCATTATCTCACCTAAAAACATCCGTTCCCGTCCGTAGGGACCTTCACACCAGGTTTTTTGATTGACGTTAATTGTTGCTAATTCTTCCCAGCCTAAAGATTGGAAGTAACGATTGACAAGATTACGCTGGGATTTCCAAGTTTCAAAAGGTCCAGGGGCTAACTCAGGTCCACTGGTCGTACCGCTTAACATATCGACGACTAAACTCGTCGCATCGTTACTAGACTCAACAATCATATCCCGAATTGCGCGCTCTAATTCAGAAGAAGAGGGAATCATCTCATTTTCCAGCCATTCGTGAATTGCCACCAGGTAAAACAGTTTTACCACGCTAGCTGGATAAATTCGCTCTACTCCTCGATAACTGAAACCTCGCACGGGATACTTCCAAAACTCTTCCGAGGAAAGAGCGCCACCAGTATTCACAATCACCGGGCGATCGTAAACTATCCAAGTAAGGGCAATTTGATTTTGGGCTAAATCCGAAAATTTTGCCCAAGTTGCCTCTAAAATTTCTGTACCCAGTTGTGCTAATTTTTCGTCTTGGTGAAAAAAGGTCATAACAAAAAAACTTTAATGGTTAAGCTACTGAAAACTGATAGCGGCGAATATTATACTCAGGTTGACCTCAACCTATATGATTCTCCAGAAGGCGATCGCTTGGCAACTCAAGCTGCGGTGGGACGACATTTGCAAATTTTAACTTCAACTCCTGTTAATGAGGCGATTGAAGTGCGTTTGTGCGAAGATGGTTATCGCGCTTGGTTACGAAAAGCAGATCTTGCTCATCTTACACCTGCGGTTGAAAAATACCAGCCAAAAGCATTCTCTCGCTCAGAAATTGTCGATTGTCTCCCCACAGCGATCGCTTTTACTAAAGCGGCGCTGCAACAGCCCAATTATTATCTTTGGGGAGGTACAGTTGCTCCTAATTATGACTGTTCTGGTTTGATGCAAGCTGCTTTTGCTGCTTCAGACATCTGGCTACCGAGAGATTCTTATCAACAAGCTGATTTTACTGAGCGAATTCCCCTTGCCGAAATCCTCCCTGGCGATTTAATCTTTTTTGCTAAAGCTAGTAAAGTCGATCACGTCGCTCTTTATCTGGGTGACGGTTACTATATTCATAGTTCTGGGGTGGAAATGGGTCGTAATGGGATTGGGATTGACCAATTATCGGAAAATGGAGACGAGATTAGTCGTGCTTATTATCGCCAATTGTGGGGAGTTGGTCGAGTGATGAATAGTTATCGGGACTCTTGGATTGGTGATTAGGGATTGGGGATTAGGAAGACTTGGAAGAGGGGGAAGACAAGTGAGACAAGGAGGATAAACTGATAACTGTTCACTGTTCACTGAACCTAGTTACCACCTCACCAATCCCCAGTCACCACCTCACCAGTCTCCTAGTTTCCCAATCCCCAATCCCTAGTCCCCAATCCCCAATCCCTAGTCTCTAATTAAAGGTGTGGTTGTGATAACTTCGCAAATTTCAACAATTCAAAATTTTCAGTCTCAAGAAGAAATTCTTGATGTTTCGATAGTTGTGCCGATTTACAATGAGGTGGAAAGTTTACCTCATTTGCTCGAATATCTCGCGCAAATTCTCCATGAAAATCAACTCAGTTATGAAATTATCTGTGTGGATGATGGTTCTAGCGATGGTTCTACAGAATTGTTAAAGCATTTAGCACAGACCCAGGAAAATGTCAAGGCAGTAATTTTGCGGCGTAACTACGGACAAACGCCAGCAATGGCGGCGGGATTTAAGTGTGCTAGAGGGCGAGCGATCGTGACTTTGGATGCTGATTTGCAAAACGATCCGGCGGATATTCCGATGCTGTTGTCGAAGTTGGCGGAGGGTTACGATCTAGTCAGTGGTTGGCGCCAAAATAGACAAGATGCGGCTTTGACACGCTTGCTTCCTTCTAAAATTGCTAATTGGCTGATCGGACGTGTTACTGAGGTGAGGATACACGATTACGGTTGTTCTCTGAAGGCTTATCGTCGAGAATTGGTGGCAGATTTAAATCTGTATGGCGAGTTACATCGGTTTTTACCTGCTTTGGCTTTTATTGAAGGTGCGAGAATAGCTGAGTTACCAGTACGTCACCATGCTCGTCGTTTTGGTAAAAGTAAGTATGGTTTGGGGCGAACTTTTCGGGTGTTGATGGATTTATTAACCATCTGGTTTATGAAGAAGTTTCTTACTCGTCCGATGCACGTTTTTGGTTCGCTGGGCTTGCTGTTGATGTTTGTGGGTACGGTGTTGGGCGGATATCTGACATTTTTGAAGCTAGGATTGCAAGAAAATATTGGCGATCGCCCGTTGTTGATTTTGGCGGTAGTTTTACTCTTAGCAGGCGTACAATTCTTTTGTTTCGGGCTTTTGGGTGAGTTGCTGATGCGAACTTATCACGAATCTCAGGACAGACCTATCTACCGAGTCAGAGAAATTGTGGAAAATAATGTTAAGAATGGTAAATGAAGATCCCTATTTTGCCTAAACATTTCAACTTGTGAAAATTTTTTCGACTCTAGAACGATCCCAACTGCGAAATCTCTTATTTCTGTTCTTTTCTGGGTTGGCTTTCTGGACAAGTTTAACTTCAATGCTGCCCACTTTACCTTTATACATTGAGGACTTGGGCGCACCACCGGAGCAGGTTGGTTTTGTGATGGGTTGTTTTGCGATCGGTTTACTGTTGTCGAGGGTGTGGCTGGGAAATTTAGCCGATCGCCGCAGTCGGAAGATAGTTGTCGTAATCGGGACTGGAGTTGCGGCGATCGCGCCTTTGGGCTATGTGTTTTTCCAGTCAATTCCTTGGTTAATGGTGACTAGGGCTTTTCACGGGATTAGTATTGCGGCTTTTACTACGGCTTACAGTGCTTTAGTGGTGGATATCTCGCCAGTTAAACAACGAGGCGAATTGCTGGGCTATATGAGTTTGGCGATCCCACTCGGTATGGCTTTTGGTCCGGCGCTAGGTGGCTTTTTACAAGCAAGTGTCGATTACAAATCTTTGTTTTTTATTCCCGCAGTTTTGGGAGCGATCGCGTTTCTGTTGGCAATTCAAGTAAGGGAAGAGCAAAGATTTCACAGCTTAGGATCTCACCCAGATCGTGAATCTCAATTAAGTCAATTATGGCGTTTATTAGCTAGTCCTCGTATCCGCGTTCCGACGATTATTTTATTGTTGATTGGAACTGGATTTGGTATTCTCGTGTCATATTTGCCTGGCTTTATGAGAGATGCAGCAGTCGATCTCAATGCAGGATGGTATTACTCAGCCGCCGCGATCGCCTCTTTTGTTGCTCGTGTAATGACCGGAAGAGCCTCCGATCGCTATGGAAGAGGTTTGTTTGTGAGTTTAAGTTTAGTTTCTTTTGGGCTATCGATGTTTTTACTAGCGATCGCTTATAGTTCTACTGCTTTTGTCTTCTCCGCTATCTTTGAAGGAATAGGTGTAGGTACTTTAATGCCAATGGCGATCGCTGTCTTGTCCGATCGTTCTTTACCAAATGAACGGGCGATCGTCTATTCTTTATCTATTGGTGGATTTGATTTAGGAACTGCTCTCGGCGGTCCCTTTTTAGGCTCTTTAGTCGCCCTGCTCACCTATCGAGGCTTATTTTTGGTTGCTACCAGTTTATCGGCGATCGCCTTGATTATTTTTCTTACCCAATCGAGTAAAGATGCCCGCCATTCTTTCCGCTTTGCAACGGGACGAGGAAAAGATCTTTATGCCCTCGAAGCTCTGGAAGTCCTCGAACCGCGATCGTCATAAATGTCAAAATCAACAGTTACTGCTTATCACATAAATAGCTTTTTGTCAAGCTATTTTTCTTAATTGGTAACTGTGTACTTAAGATTAGGAAACGGGCTAGGAGGGATTCGAACCCCCGACACCGTGGTCCGTAGCCACGTGCTCTAGTCCACTGAGCTACAAGCCCGTGTAGGTAATTTACCCAACAGATATAAATCATATCACAAACAAAATAAATAATGCAAGAGCAAAGAGAAAATCAAAAACTAACTCATCTCAATGCTGAGGGGGAAGCGCAGATGGTAGACATTTCCAAGAAACAGTCAACCAGAAGAGAAGCCATAGCAGTAGGAAGAGTAAGGATGTCAGCAGAGACACTAGCAGCGATCGCGGCAGGAAATACACCCAAAGGAGATGTCATCGCCACAGCCAAGCTAGCAGGAATTATGGCAGCCAAACAGACAGCTAATTTAATTCCCCTCTGTCATCCCTTAGCTTTACATAAAATTGAAGTACAATTAACCCCCGATCCCCAATTACCCGGATATCAAATTCAAGCCAGCGTAACGACAAAAGCAGAAACCGGGGTAGAAATGGAAGCCCTAACAGCAGTTTCCATTGCCGCCCTCACGCTTTACGACATGGCAAAAGCCTTAGAAAAATCAATGGCGATCGAAGCAATTTATTTATTGAGTAAGACTGGAGGTAAAAGCGGCGATTATTTTCATCAACAAGCAACTTAGATTAATTCCCCCTTATCTTCCCCCACTCCCAATCCCCAAACCCCAGCCAGTGAACAGTGAACAGTTACCAGTCTACCCTCGAATCCCCAGTTATTCTAATTTCACCTTGCTCAATTTCTTCTCTTGACAATCCTGACTGATAACTGATTACTGATAACTGATAAGGTGAAAACGCCAATCCCCACTATGTCACACTAAGAGCATAATAGTGAATTGGCGTGTCGATCGATGCCATTCCGCGTTCAAGTTAAGATCCCAATGCTTCATGCAAATAGAACAATTTCTGACTCTGTATCGACAAGGAAAACGAGATTTTGCCCATACCGATCTTAACGGTGCAAACTTGAGTGGGGCAAATTTACGCGACATCGATCTAACCGGAGCTAACCTAACAGGTGCTAATCTGAGGTGGGCTTCTTTAAACAATAGCAAACTAACTGGTGCGTGTTTACGTCAAGCTGACTTGCACAATGCCACATTAACTCGTGCTAACTTAGACCAAGCAATTTTAACTCGTGCCGAGTTGAGTAAAGTAGATTTGCGCTTTTCCAGTTTGTCAGCGGCGGATCTCAATTGGGCAATTTTACAAGATGCCGATTTAACGGGTGCTAATCTGCGGGGAGCTAAACTAGATCGGGTAAATCTCGAACGCGCTAAACTCAACAATGTCGAGCTAGAATCGGCAGAATTGATGGAGGCAAATTTAGCTCGAAGTAGTTCGATTGAAGCTAATTTTTCTGGAGCTAATTTACGAGAAGCTTGTTTAGAAGAAGCCAATTTACGACAAGCAAATTTAGTCAAAGCTAACTTAACAGAAGCTAATCTGAATAATGTTTATTTGCGGGGGGCTAATTTACAAGAAGCTGACTTACATCGGACGATTCTTACGAATGCCGATCTCAGCGAGTCAAATTTCGATCGTGCTGATTTAAGTAGAGCTAATCTTGCAGGTGCTTATTTGTTGAAAGTTAGTTTGCGAAATGCTTATTTAGTCCGAGCTGATTTGCAGGATGTTTATTTATTACAAACTGATTTAACAGAAGCTAATTTACGCGGAGCTTCTTTAAATAGAGCGGATTTAAGTGGGGCTTATCTGAAAGATGTGATTTTATCTGAAGCTAATTTAGCTGATGTTTATTTAATGAAAAGCCATTTGGTACGCACTAATTTAGATGGAGCAGAATTAACTGGCTGTTGTATTGAAGGCTGGGAACTCGAAGAAGTAGATTTATCGAAAGTGAAGTGTAATTATATTTATACTCGCTTTAATTATGAAACTAAAAGTAAAAGCGATCGCTATCCGGTAGGACGCGATTTTGCTCCTGGTGAATTTGCTAATCCGAATCGCGAAAATAATGCCGTTATTGAGGTAAGATTTTCTCAACCTCCGAATTGGGAAGTGTTGGTTTTTACTTTGACTCAAGTAGAGTTAGAATGTGCCAATGTACAGCTTCAGGTGAAATCTTATCTCCAAAGTGAGGGACAGTATCAACTACAATTAACTGCCAACCGTTTTGTGAATGCTAAATTATTAAGCGAGCGTATTTTATCTTTATATCCAGAAATGGGGAACCGAGTTACTAATAATCGGGAAACAATTCTCAAATTGCTAAAGATTAATAAGCAGGAGAATTTACAAGTAGAACCTTCACCAAAGCCTCTTCCTCCACCGCCCGATCGGCGATCGCGTACTTATCAGCAAGTGATTAGTCAAATTCGAGCGATCGTGATTTCTCAACCACCAGAGGAATTTGTTATGAGTATCGAGCGGTTACTAAATTTTCTGCAACAAGAGGGTATTTCAACGCGAGAAATTCAAAGGAAAATTTTAATTGAAACGATTTTTAAGCGAGCCAAGAAAAATGAAGAGTTTCGCAAAAAGCTTGTACTTTGGGAAGCAACAGCAGAGGAGGCGGAAAGATTTTCTTTAGTGGGAGAGGCAATTCGCGCGAGCGTTACTATGTTGGATGCAGAAGTTTTGCGTCCTGAAAGCAGTTAGGATGTCAAATAATTAAAATATAGACATCAGCACTAGGAGGGGCGATTAGAAGAATTTACTTTGGGAAAATTTTTTGGGCAGCTAAAGATTAATAACTGGTATCCCAACCTACAGTCTTTTATGATAAATTATGGAACCTTCTCCAACTAAGCCTTCGAAAGCGCTCGTTGATAAAGAATTCTACAGCCGACTGCCTCTATTTTTATTGTTTTTACTGTGGCTGGGGTATTTTTTCTTTGGTTTATTACTCACCAGTTACCAGGCACGGCTGTCAGCTTGGGTGTTAGCATGGGCAGGAGCGTTAATTTGGACGGTGGATCGATCTTGGACGAGATTTGTTCCCATTATCGCGGCGATCGCGGTAATTGTTTCTGTTTCGATGCCGTTCCAATTTCTCGCGATGATGGTGGCGATCGCACTAGCTTCTGCTTTTGTTTTGAGTTGGGCAATGTTATTAATCGGTGAGGATCTCAAACATGCGCTTCGAGATGGTTTTTGGTTAGCTGGGCTTTTGGCGATCGCTATGTTTTTGATTGCTTGGTTTTTATTAGATAATCGTGAATTTGGCGGCGATGTAGCTGTTTTGGGTAATACTTGTCCTCTACCTGTAGCTTTACTTTTAGGTTTTTTGGCTAGTTGTTTTGGCTCAAATGCTTGGATGCGAATGGATACAGCCGGATTTACTTTTAAGCAACAAATTCTGACTTTTGCTGCGGTGACTTGGTTGGGTTTTTCTTGCGGTTGGTTGGTTGAGATATTTTAATTAGAGCGCTCTAGTGGTAAACGTAGTTGAAAACAACTACCAACTCCAACTTGTGAGGTAACGGTAATTTTACCTTTGTGTTGGGTGGCGATCGCGCTCGCAATTGCTAATCCTAATCCTGTACCTCCTTCTCGTCGCGATCTCGCTTTATCAGCACGCCAAAAGCGATCGAAAATATAAGGTAATTGTTCGGGTGAAATTCCGATCCCGGTGTCTTTAATATTAACTACAGCGAAGCGATTTTGTTTGGCTAGAGAAACAGTAACTTTGCCTCCTTGAGGTGTATATTGCAAAGCGTTTTCGAGTAAATTAGCAAATAAACGATTGAGTTGAGCAGCATCGCCGAAAACTGAAACTGATAAGTCTAGATCCGCTTGTAAATTAATTCCTTTGGCAGTAGCTAAAGGTTCCAGCCATTGCAGTAAATCCTGTAAAATTTCATTTAGAGAAACAGTTGTTTGTTCGCGCACTGTGGTTGCATCAGTACGTGCGAGAAAGAGCAAATCTTCGACTAATTCTGTCATTTGAGCCGAAGCACTGGCGATCGCGGCTAGTTTTTTGGCATCTTTAGGATGAATTCGCTCTGGATGCGATCGGATTACGTCTACAGAAGTTTTAATTGCGGCAATTGGCGATCGCAATTCGTGGGAAGCATCAGCCGTAAATTGTTTTAATTGTTGATAACTTTTTTCTACAGGTTGAATTGCTAATTTTGTCAGCCATAATCCGCCAATCCCTACAAATCCTAAAGCTACAATTCCACCCATTCCTAAACCCCAAATTAATTGATTTTGGGCAGCTTGTAACGCTTCCATTGATTGACTAGCGCGAATATAACCTTCTAATGATGGTTGACTAGAATCATTTGGGGGATCGCTAAATACCGAAATAGTATAAGTGCGAATTAAGGAGGTTTGGGCGGTATCTCTTTCGGTTAATGCACCTGTTTCTGGTTGAGAATCTAAGGAAACTTGTCCCCGACTCGCTAGAGGTGTACCTTCAGAATTAAACCATTCTAAACTTTGGCGATCGCGGTTAAATAAATCTCGCCACGGTACTTCATCTACTCGCTCTAAATAATCATTACCTTCTTGTTTTATTTCTGCTAAAGAAGGAGTTGCTGCTTGGGCTAAAGTTCGCAGTTTTTCGTCCATTTGCTGATAATAACTGCGGGTAAAAAAAACATATACTCCTGCGGCAAAGACGCCTAATATTGCTGCCATTACTGTTAAATATGATAACAACAATCGCCAGCGCAGACTTTGGAAATTAGCTTGGTGGATTTTTTTTGAACCAATCATTTTGTCAGTTGGTAGCCAATCTTAGGTTGCTCTTATTTTACAACTAATAATTCCCCATCTCTTTTTCTTCCCAAAAAGAATTGTCTAATCTAACCCCCTAATCCCCTTCTCTCTCACGGAAGGGTAAGTAATTAATAGTTGAAAATTTTTCAAACAATTTAAAAATTATTCTCCCCTCTCTTCGCAGGAGAGGAGCTGGGGGAGAGGTGATAACTAATAATCTTAAACTTGTTATTTAGCGAGCTGATTTTTTTATTATAGTTAAGTTTCAGTTAATTTTAGCTAATTAATTGAATAATTTCTTGAGCAGCGCGATCGCCAGCTCCTCTTGTCCCCAAATTTTCCCGCATTTGCTGATAATTTTGCTGTATTTCTTCACGTCGCGCTGAATTAATTAGCAATTCTTTTGCTTCTTGGAAAATTCGCTCAGGTGTGGCTTTTTCTTGTAATAATTCCGGGACAATTTCCTCCATTAAGACTAAATTCACGGGCGACATAAAAGGAATAGAAAAGTTGAGCAATTTTCTGCCAATCCACATTGTCATCGGATTAACTCGATAAATAACTACTTGGGGAACGTTCAATAAAGCTATTTCTAAATTAACAGTTCCCGATTTCGTAATTGCTAAATCTGCCGCCGCGATCGCTGTTAATGTCTTTCCTTTGATTACTGTCGCCTGAAGATTATATTTTTGTAAATTGTCTTGAATTAGATCGTGAAAACTGTCAATTGACAAGGGAATTAAAAACTCTGCTTGAGGAAATTTAGCTTGAAGTTGTTGCGCAGCAGTTAAAATAATTGGCAGAAGATATTTCAACTCTTGTTGACGAGAAGCCACAAAAAGCGCGATCGCCAAGCGATCGTCAGCAATACCCAAATCTTTTCTCGCTGCTTCTCGATTAGGAGCAGTTTGCATCCGATCTAACAACGGATGTCCCACCCAACTAACTTTTACACCTTTTGCTTGAAAATAACGCGCCTCAGCCGTAAAAATCGCCAACAAAAGGTCAGTTATTTCCACAATCCGACTCGTATTTCCTACAGGCGGCGACCAAACCCATTCTTGAGGAGCAATATAATAAACTATTGGTACTTGAGGCAAATGTTTTTTCACATAAGAACCAATAGTAATATTTGGACCGAGATAATCAATCAAAACTAAAACATCGGGCGGATTTTCCCGTAAAAATTGTTTAGCCCGACGTTGAATTTGGAGAGTAGGTAAAACAAAAGGTATTGATTCGAGAATACCCACCGAACCAATATTAGTTGTATTACCAAGCAGAATTGCCCCGGCTGCTTTCATGCGATCTCCACCCAAGGCGAAAATTTCTAATTCAAGGTTATTTACCTTTGCTTGGCGTTGCAAAGCCTCAATTAGTAGCGCCCCTTGTAAATCTCCAGAAACTTCACCCGTACTAATAAAAATACGCATTATTCAGTTAGCACGTAGCCGCAATTAAAGTTATCAATTATCACATACCCGCAGTTATCAGTTACCAATTCTTCCAATTCTTCCAATTCTTCCTTGTCCCCCTTCCCTTGTCTCCCCCCTCTTCCCAATCCCCAGTCCCCAGTCCCCAGTCCCCAGTCCCCAGTCCCCAATCCCTAATGACGCTTACCGGGAATCAAGCCACGATAACCAGGAGAAGTAGAAACCTGTAAAAAGCGGAGCAAATGCTGTAAATATTGGCAATCTGGGAGTAAATCCAACTCTTCGAGAGAACGATCGAAACTGAGATCCGAACGATAAAGAATGCGGAAAGCTTTTTTGAGTAAGCTAATTTCCTCAGAGGAAAAACCCTTACGTTGCAAACCGACCAAATTTAGCGATCGCACCCGCGCGGGATTTCCTTCAACTAACATAAAAGGTGGGACATCGCGATCGATACGACTCATAGCACCCAACATCGCTAAACTACCAACGCGAACAAATTGATGAACGCCTGTTAAACCACCAATTGTTGCTTTTGATTCTATATGTACGTGACCCGCTAAAGCCACATTATTAGCGATTACCACCTCATCTTCAATAAGGCAATTATGAGCCACATGGACGTAAGCCATCAGTAAATTATTATTACCAATAATTGTCGCCTCGCCCTCATTAGTTGCCCGATTGATAGTCACATATTCGCGAATCCGATTACCATCGCCAATTTTTACCCAACTATTTGCACCGCGATATTTCAAATCTTGAGTTTCTAAACCAATAGCAGCACCGGGAAAAATCCGATTACCCGCACCAATTTCTGTCGCTCCTTCAATGACAGCATGAGGACCAACAGTAGTTTCGCGATCGATTTTGACGTTTTCCCCAATTACTGCATAAGCACCTACTTGCACTGTGGGGTGTAATTTAGCATGGGGGTGAATAACAGCAGTAGGATGAATTAATGTCTTCAACGGGCAACTAGACATGAATCTTAAGTCTGCAATTTTATTTAATCGTAGCTAGTAGCACCTCAGCATGAGCGCAAAAGTTTTCACGCCTGCTGAGTGCGTGGCTGGGGTGCTAATCTGCCAAAGAAAAGAGCATTTCGCCTTCTGCGGCTAATTCGCCATCAACTTCAGCGCGTCCTTGCATCTTGGCAAAACGACCGCTTTTAAAGCGTAATAGTTCCACAGTCATCACCAAGCGATCGCCAGGGACGACGGGACGACGAAAGCGGAATTTATCGATTCCGGCGAACATAAAAAAGCCACCTGCCATTCCTGGTAACTGAATTAAAACAATACCACCTACTTGTGCCATTGCTTCGACTATTAACACTCCTGGCATAATGGGATGTCCGGGAATATGTCCTTGAAACTGAGGTTCGTTGAAGCTAATATTTTTGATTCCGACGGCTTTTTCTCCGGGAATATAATCAATAATTCTATCTACTAAGGCAAAAGGATAGCGGTGAGGTAGCAGTTGATGGATTTCTTCAACGGTAAAAGTTGTTTTCACGCTCTGCTCTGGCTGAGTAGTTTCAGTTTGCTCCTCGGCGGAGTTGAGATTATTGGGTTTGTTAACGTCGGTGAGTGTAGACATAGTTTTGCATTTTGATGGATGGTTATGGCGTCGTGAATAAAGCGCGTAGCTGTTTTGCCAAGTTGACGTGCAGCTTGTGACTGGCTTTGTAAGCGAGATAATGGGCTACGGGGATTGTCCCCAGTAAACTTAAATCTCCTACTAAGTCTAAAAGTTTATGACGTACTGGTTCATTTGCAAATCTTAAGGGAGGATTAAGCCAGCCTGTGTCGCTGCAAACTAAGGCGTTGTCTAAGCTGCCGCCTTTGATTAATCCTGCTTGACGCACCTTCTCGATTTGAGAAGCTAAACCAAAAGTCCTTGCGGGGGCGATCGCTTGGGCGAAGCTTTCTTGACTTGGCGTCCAACTGTACCACTGTTTGCCGATGGCTGCTATTTCAAAGTCGATTCCGTAGGTAAATCTGGTTTCGGGTGCGGGTATGGCGGCGACGAAAGCATCTGTTTCTTGTACCCAAATTGGGGATTGGAGATTGGGGATTGGGGATTGGGGATTGGTTTGTAAGTAACTTCGCCCTCTCCCCTCTCTTTGGGGTTCCCAGTCCTCAGTCCCCAGTATGCCGACGGTGGCGATCGCTTCTACCCATTGTTTGGCGGAACCGTCTAATAAGGGTACTTCGCCAGCGTCGATTTCAATTCTGGCGTTGTCTATACCGCTACCTGTTAAGGCTGCGAGTAGGTGTTCTACTGTTCGTACGGTGGCGGTTTGGGCTGCTAATTCTGTGGATAAGGTGGTTTGGTTTACGGATTCGACTAGGGCTGGAATAGAAGGTTCTCCGGGTAAGTCAATCCGGACAAAGTAACGTCCTTCGCCTGGTGTGGCGGGCATTACGCGCACTGTGGCTGTTTTTCCTGAGTGCAAGCCTATTCCGGAAATTTGAAAAGGTTTAGCGATCGTTGAAGGCATATTTTCTGTTTTGTTACAAGGTTTTGCTGAGAGAAAAAGACTTTTATTTGGTTGGTGTAAATAATCAATGCTAGTTGAGGTAGAGACGCGGCTGCCTACGTCTCTACCTTGGTTAAAACCTTTCTCCGATCCCGAAGTGGAGGCGAGAGTCACCGTTGTCATTAAGTCCGTAGTCAACGCGAATCGGACCGAGAGGAGATTGAATGCGTACGCCGACACCATAGCCAAATCCGGTACCTGGTTTGTCACGAACGCCAGCCGGATTACCAGGAACGTTATCGCCCGTACCTAGGTCGCTACCGAAGTCTACAAATAAGGCGCCACCGAGAAAGGAGAAGAGGGGGAAACGATACTCGGCGCTAGCAAGGACATAACTGCGACCGCTACCGACATCTCCAGCGTCGTAACCGCGTACGGAGTCGGTACCGCCGAGAGAGAAGGCTTCGTAGGGAGGTAAGTCGCCGAGAATTGTTCCGGCTTGGAAGTTAAAAGCGAGGGCTTCTGCACCTTCGGCGAAGTCGGTATAGTCTACGGGGATATAGTAACTATAGCTACCTCGGAGGCGATTGAAGAAGATGCTTCCAGAACCAATGGGAATGGTTTGATCGACACTGAAACGGATTACCGAACCATCAGTAGGTTGAAAAATGCTGTTGCGGCGATCGCGGACTGCACCAAAACTCAAGATAAAGAGATCGTCGCTGCCGTCGTCGCTAAAGGCAAGGTCGTTCCCTAATTCATCTTCGGGTGCGAGTTCCCCATCAGCGTCGCGAATGGATACTCGTTGATACTGAAATCCGGTAGAAAGCGCCCATTCTGGCTGGGAGAAGACATCATCGGCTAAGGGACGACGGAAGGTAATTCCGCCACCAGTACGCACGACGCGGGGGCGATCGCCATTCGGTAACTCTACCTCCTCTTCACCACCGTCAAAGATTAAGGAAATGGAACGTCGGCGGAAAGCATTAACTGTATAAGAAGTGCGATAGGGATCGCCAGCAATCCAGGGATCGGTAAAGCGAAGGTCAAAGAGTAATTCTCTGGTTCCTACTTGTAATTCGGCGGAGAGATCCTGGTTATTACCGCCGAGGTTTTGCTCTTGATAGCTAATTGTGCCAAAGAATCCGCTTGCAGAACTAATACCTGCACCCGCAGCAACCGAACCAGTATTTCTTTCGACGACATCGACATTGACAACGACTTGACTGGGGTCGTCTCCTGGGGCGAAGGAGAGTCGCGCGTCTTCAAAGAGTCCTAAGCCAAAAACTCGCTGCAAGTCTCTTTGGGCGGTTTCGCGGTTGAAAACTTCGCCAGATTCTAACTCAATTTCTCGCGTGACAATAAAGTCGCGAGTACGACCATCTACTTCCTCGTCTTCCTCATCAAAAAATCTCACTCGTACATTTTCGATTACACCTTCAGCGACGACTAAGGTGACGACACCATCTTGGGAAATTTCTCCTGGTTCGTCGGGAGCATCGACTACTTGGGCGAGGTCGTAGCCATTTTCTCGATACCATTCATTCAACTCTTGAATATCGCCTTGTAATTCAACGAGGTTGAGAATATCTCCGTATTGTTCGCCAAAAATTTCATCTACTACTGATTCTGGCAGTACCCGTTCTCCTTCTCCTTGGGGAATTGTTTGAATTACGACATCTCGGAGGATGGGGTTAGGTTCGACTTGGTAAGTAATTCGCACTCCCAAGGGGGTATCTTCGGGGACTACAGTGACGTTGGAAAAGTAACCAGTAGCAAAAATTTCGTTTACGTCTTGTTGCAGTTGGGAGCGAGTTGTCGCCCGTCCTGGTTGGGTGCTAATGGTGTTATAAACTAGCTGTTCTAGTTCTCCTTCGACACCACGCACGAGAACTTCTGCAACTAAGACTCGCGGTTCTTGAGCCGGAGGTTGGTCTTGTGCCACAGTAGATTCTGTAGACTCAGAGTCAGGAGTTATTGACTCTAGGGAGACTAACGACTCAGGATTTGCTATTTCTGCTTGGTTTGTTTCTGGTTCTCCTTCTACTTCTTCGTGAATTTTGGGTAAAGGAAAAGTCTCGGTTGCTTCGGTTGTCGTTTCGATGACAACGGTTGCTGAGTTCGAGTTAGATTCGTCTGTTTCCCTGACATCAACTACTGTTTCTGTTTCTTGAGCTAACAGCGAACTAGATTCCGGCTCAGATTCAACTATAATCTCCTCTTGAACCGCTATTTCCGCTAAACCTTCAATCTCATCAGCAGTTTGACCTCTGACTGGCTCAGATAAAGCTACAGTAGCAATAGCTGCTAAGGCTGGGATTAACAATTGCCGTAAGTATATTTGTTTGATTTTGTTTACCACTGCCACACACCACATAAAGCTAGAACGCGATCGCTTTTTTCTTAGTAGTTTATTATGACCGCGATCGCTACAAATTGGGGACTCTTGGATTAGGGACTCTTGGATTGGGTATTGGGTATTGGGGATTAGCACCTTATCAATTTGTCCAACAATTCCTTCCTCTCTCCCTTGTCCTCCCCCCTGTTCCTTGTCTCTAATCTCTACTGATAACTGATAACCGATAACTGGTCTGGTGAAAACCCCCTCTCCCAATCTTTAATCCTTTCCCATCCCTAATTGCGCTAACACTCTTTCCCTGACTTCTTGGTATGCTGATTCTATCTGCCCTAAGTCCTGACGAAAGCGGTCTTTATCAAGCACTCGTGCTTTTTGGTCAGTTTCGCTACGATCCCACAAACGACAGGTATCGGGGCTGATTTCGTCAGCGAGAAGCAGTTTTTGCTCTTTATCTAAACCAAATTCTAGTTTGAAGTCTACTAAATCGATCCCGCAACTGCCGAAAAAGTCGCTTAAGTGACGATTAATGGTTAAGGCTGTGGTTTGCAGTTGTTCGAGTTGGGCTGGCGTAGCTAGTTCTAACAATAATAGGCGATCGCGTGTTAACAAGGGATCGCCGAGTTCGTCTTTCTTGTAATAAAATTCTACTAATGGCTGGGGTAGCACTTTGCCTAATGGTAAGCCTGTTTGCTTGCACAGACTACCCGCCGCAATGTTTCTGACTACTACCTCTAAAGGAATAATTTTTACCGCTCGCACTCGCATTTCGTTTTCTGCTGGTTTGTCGATGTAGTGTGTGGCTATGCCTTGTTTTTCTAGCATCTCAAATAATGCTGCTGATATCGTGCAGTTGATTGCGCCTTTTCCTTTAATTTGCCCTCGTTTTTGGGCGTTAAAGGCGGTTGCGTCGTCTTTGTATACGGTTAGCAGAATTTCTGGTTCTGGGGTTGTATAAACGATTTTAGCTTTACCTTCGTAGAGTTTTTCTGCTTGAAACATAAATGGCTTTCTGGATGGGAACATTTACCACAATATTGCACTTGCTGTGGTAGTGAAAGATGGCTTTAGTGATTTTTATTGCTTTCACTACCTTTCGATAATTAAATCAAAGTTTACTTTAGGTTAAAATAAGATTAAGATAAAAATCACAATCAACTTATTAGGTAGAACAAACCGTCATACTTAAGTAACCTGGAGTTGCTGATTGGGGTTTTCACCCAATCGCTCCCCAGTAGGGGATGGGAGATAAGGAGGGAACAAGAAGGAGAGGATAAACTGGTAATTGCTAAGCGATCGCTGGTCATTAGTCACCGATCGTTGCTAACCAATCGCCGATCGCTGGTCACTGCTGATTATCACTGTTAAATGTTAAGTAATAACTAATAACTATAAAATTCTTACTCAGAGGAGATATTAATGACAGAACAAGATAAAGATAAAGATCGAGAAAAAGATAATTTCCTCTACCCGCGAAGTACCTATCGGGGACAGGTTAAGCCGGAAAATGTGGTTTTTAACGCGAATTTGCAAGAATTTGCTCAACGAGTTAACTACATCTGCAATCTAGAAACTGGTGGTAAAGTACCTCCAGACCAAGCTTACAAGCAAATTAGAGAACTTTGGCAACAACTAACCCAATCGAAAAAACAACTGAGAATTGGCGAAAATCCTTTTCAAAGTGAGGAGGAATCGTGAATAATCAAAATGAAGAGCATAAGTTAGTTTATTTGTCAACAAAATAGAGGCACGGCGAAACGTGCCTCTATTCGATATTTAATGGGGAAAGGGAGGAGAACCAGAGTTACTTGGTTGTCATCGTGTAAATTCCATCCCAAGTAGGAGGAGGTGGGTTGTCGAGATAATTTTGAGTACGTTCTAATTGTAGTAAAACGGCGCGATCGCTAGGACGAATTTCTGAAGCATTAAGAAATAAATTTTTAGCTTTGTGAAAATCTCGGCTCATATAAGCATCTCTAGCAAGATGATACAATTCGAGAAATTTTTCTGTTGTCCCGTCTACCCAATCGTGTTGTTTCCCAATTAGTTCGTAAATTTTGACAGCTTGATTTTTGCCTTTGACACGAATTTTGTCTAACTCGCGGACGAGAATGCGATCGCCACACAGTTGTTTGGTAGAATCGCTAATAATAATGTCGCAACCGTACTCTTTGGTTAAACTTTCTAAACGAGAACTCAAGTTGACACCATCGCCGATGACAGTGTAATCCATCCGTTTCTCCGAACCAATATTTCCCGATACTACCTCTCCAGAACTAATTCCAATCCCAAAACGAATTTGAGGTTGGGCGGCAAAAATACGTCTTTTATTAAATTCTGTTAAACGGTGACGCATATCTAACGCCGATTGTACGCTCATCCAAGCATGATTTTCTTTTAAAGGTAAAGGTGCGCCAAAAACTGCCATTAAAGCATCACCAATAAATTTATCTAGCGTACCCTCATAGTTAAATACTGCCTCAACCATTGTTTCAAAATACTGATTTAGCAGTGAAACTACCTCTGTAGCTTCTAAATTTTCGGTCAAGGTGGTGTAACCGCGAATATCGGAGAATAAAATCGTAACTTCTTTCCGTTCTCCAATCATTAAAGCATCATCTCCTAACGCCATCACCTGTTCGGCTACTCCAGGAGTCATGTAACGATAAAGAGTTGACTTCATCCGCTTTTCGCGACTGATATCTTCTAAAACTACTAAACCTCCTCTAACTTTACCTTCTGGATTAGTAAGCGGATTGACAGTAAGATTAATACTGCGTTCGATAGTTTCTACTTGTCCTTTCCCTAAATAAGGAACTGATTTAGAATCCCAATCACTTTCATTCCAAGGAAGATAAACATCAGGATTATGAGGTTGAGGAATAGCTAAAATAAAGACTCCATTTAATGAATTTAGCGAACGTAGATTACTTTGTTCGCCAGTTTCCGGTTTAGAACGAAAATATACTCCGATTCGTAAAGTTTGTTCGGGAACGTAATGTTTTGCGCCTGTTTTCAGACTATCAGTAAGGCGAAATTGTAGATTTTCAATAGGAACTACTTCCCAGACATAGCGACCGATTAACTTACACTCCCACAATTCGCGATTATTTTCTTGGTTCAGGTGTTCTTCCGGACAGCCGAGTAACGCGATCGCGGCATCGTTAATCGTCACAATTTTACCTTGTAAATCGGTAGAAATCACTGCATCAGAAAGACTTTGGAGAATGTCTTTTTGATATTGTTTTTCTGTCAAGACATTTTCAAACAATTTTGCATTTTCCAGCGCCATTCCTGCCTGAATATTAAACGCTTGCATAAATTCTTCATCGGAAGAAGTAAAACTACCTTGATTTTTGTTAATTAACTGCGTTACTCCAATCAACTCGCCTGCGGAATTAAACACTGGCATACAAAGAATATTGCGAGTACAATAACCAGTGCGTTTATCAGTTGTCGGATCGAAACGCGGGTCTTTATAAGCATCGGGAATGTTTAAAGTTTGACCTGTAGAAGCTACATATCCGGCAATTCCCCGATTAGCGGGAATGCGAATTTCCATAATTTTCTTGCCGTCTGCACTAGCAATTTTACTCCACAATTCCCCCGTTTCTTTACTTAATAAAAATAAGGTGCTGCGGTCGGCTTGCATTAAATTTCGCGCCTGTTCCATAACGGATTTCAGGGTTGCTTCTAAGTCTAAACTTTTACCAAGATAAGAAGTAGCTTTTAATAATGCCGATGCACCGCGTTGATTTCGCGCTGCCATATAAAAAGATTGACAGGTTTCGAGGATAATACCAATAGAAGAAGCAAAATCTCGAAAGCGCTGTTCGTCTTCTTCGTCAAAATAATTATCTCCTGCTTTGTTGAGTAATTGGACAACGGCAACTACCTGATTGACGCTGCTAACAATTGGCATACAAAGCAACGATTTGGTACGATATCCAGGGATTTCGTCGATTTCTTTATTAAATAAATGATGATTGTAAGCGTCAGTAATGTTTAAAGATATTCCCGTCGCGGCTACATAACCAGCAATTCCCACATTAAGAGGAATGCGTAAGTCTCTAGATTTACTTTTATCGGTTTGGCTGACTCGCGACCAAAGTTGACCTTTTTCGGCATCAACTAAGAAAATTGTGGTACGATCTGCTTTCAAGATTTGACCGATTTTGAGCGTAAAAGCATCCATGATCTGCTCTAACATTGTCTCTAGAGCTTCGTTATTGATCATTTCGATCGCTCGGAGGAACTGCTGGAACTCAGCAGTGATAAAATCTAGCAAGCAGATAAATTCACCAATTGAGAGGTCTTTAACTCGATTGGTGAGGACGTTCGTCCGATTTAGTTGAGTAAGCTGGGTTAAGGTCGCTAAGATGCTACCAGTGTTAGATAGTGTCATTAGAAAAGGCGCGAACGAGGTTACGAAAAGACGCGAAGTAATTATTTAACTTAATCAGGTTTTTTTGGTATCACATATTCATTATTTTGTCAAGAGCAAAAAATTACTTTTGGCAGGTTGAAAACTTCGTATCTGTCGCGATTTTAGCAATCCAAAAGTAAATTGGCTTATTGCTAAGGTAGATGCTTTTCTTAAGCTTAACCGGAGACTTTAGCCTTGCGGTTTTTACTTAACCCCGATCCCAAAAACGAGCGATTGGCGCATCGAGCGCCAGCAACTCTTGCAGCGATCGCCATCTAAATTTTATCGGCGAACTATTGGTTGTGCGATGAGTATCCATTGACTTAATTGAGAACCAGCCTGAGTTGCGCAAATCAAGTTTGGGATTTACACCGATTGTTGAGGATTGCTTTCCCAATTTTGCAGTAATAGATACACTTGAGAGCAATTTTATCGGTCAAATTGAAAAGATAAAACAGTAAGATTGCGGAATTGTGTAGTTTTTTGCTTCAAAGAAGGGTGCGTTATCTAGCGCACCCGGAATTAATATAAAAAACAGCGATCGCTTTAGGCAGCGATCGCCAGAGATTGAGAATCGATGACAGTTTGATAGAAGTTGTGTAATTGTCGTGTAGCCGCAGCCCAACCCCAGCGTTCGGCTTCCAAACGGGCATTTTGGCGAATCGTTTCTCGTTCGTCAGTAGCCGCGAGGAGACGTTGAGTAGCCGCGATCGCGCCTTGGGGGTCATTTGGCTCAAATAAGTAGCCATTAACGCCATCGGTGACGATATCGGGAATACCTCCGGAGCGTGCAGCGACAACGGGACATCCAGCCGCCATTGCTTCAAGTAAAACTAAACCAAGGGTTTCCGTGCGGGAGGGGAAGATAAAAGCATCAGCCGAAGCAAAAGCCGAAGCCAGTTCCATACCTTGCATATAGCCGGCAAAATAGGTCGGAGTGCCTGCAAAATGAGCTTCTAAAGCCTCTCGATGGGGTCCATCGCCAACGATCGCCAAACGCGCATTCGGAATGGCTTCGAGGATAGGTTTAATGCGATCGATTTCTTTTTCGGCAGAAACACGCCCGACATAAAGTAATAAAGGAGAATCCGAGTTACCTTGAGAAAGGCGATCGCGCATTTTTGGCGAAGCTAAACTCGGACGAAACATTTCCGTATCGACACCACGCTGCCACAAGTCTACTCGTTCAATGCCATGATTAACTAACTCTTGTACCATTGCCGAAGAAGTACACAAATTTAAATGAGCTTGATTGTGCATTCCTTTCAACAATTCCCAGAGTAAACCTTCTAAGGCAGCAAGTCCGTAATGTTGGAGATACTGAGGTAAGTGAGTGTGATAAGAAGCTACTAAAGGAATACGCATTCCTTTGGCATAATATAAACCTGCAAGCCCTAAAAAAGCCGGGTTAACTACATGAATCAAATCCGGTTTAAAATCTGCTAAAACTTTCCGAATTGTCGGACGAGGCAATGCTAATTTTAACTCTGGATACAAAGGCAAAGGAAAAGCCGATAAACCGTGAATAACTGCGCCTTTGTATTCAGTTAGTCCCCCATCAGGAGCAATTACTAAAACGTTAGCACCATTACGTTGTAAATGTTCGACTGTATGACGCAGGCGAGTCACGATACCATCAACTTTGGGTAAGAAGGTTTCTGTAAATAAGGCGATTCTCATAGAAAACTGCTAACTTTCGCTAAAACTAAGCTTGTGAAATATTTTCCTATAGACAGTAG
>NZ_JAAHBQ010000083.1 GCF_020144665.1 Oscillatoria salina IIICB1
ATAAAGAGGTCGTCGTGAAAAAACGCGGCGATCGCAGGGAAGTCGTTCAAAACAAGGGGGAGGGGATTGATTTTCCGCTTCGCCACCAACGATCGCCATCCCACAGCGATCGCGCTCCCACAAACGTTTGGCACGTTGGGGGTCAAGCAAACGGGTATGATGCCAAACTCTGACGCTGCTTATTGCCAAGTGTGAGCAGACCGAAGGCGATAAGTCCCTTGATGATTGGGGACTGGGTTTTCAACTCGGCAACCACATCTGTAGGGGTAGCGCTCCCGTGCCTACCCCTTTGCCGGCAACCACTTGCCCCTACCGATTGAATGACATTAAGTCCCAATTTCCCAATCCCTAATCACCTCCTCACCAGTCACCAGTCCCCCATTTATTGAAAAATTTTCTCAAAATAGTTGACATCAATTATCAACAAGCTTATATTATTTATAGTGTTCTCCTCTCGTTAAGGATTGGCAGGCGGGACTGACAGGCAATCACGGCTCAGTCCCTCTTTTTTTTTGAGGAAAGGCGGTAAACTGTAATTCCAGTGCATTCTTTCAGTTTGCTGAAATTTATGAGCGGAATTACACCATCTTATGACGCGATCGTCATCGGTTCAGGAATTGGCGGTTTAGTCACAGCCACCCAGCTAGCAGCAAAAAAGGCAAAAGTCCTAGTGCTAGAGCGCTATCTCATCCCCGGTGGTAGTGCTGGCTACTTCGAGCGAGAAGGCTATCGTTTTGACGTAGGAGCCTCAATGATTTTCGGTTTTGGTACTCAGGGAACCACCAACCTGCTTACCCGCGCTCTCGACGCAGTGGATGTCAGTTTAGAAACAATTCCCGACCCAGTGCAAATTCATTACCACCTTCCCGATAATTTAGAACCAAAAGTTCACAAAAATTATGAAAAGTTTTTACAAGAACTAACAGCTTACTTTCCCCACGAAGAAGAAGGAATACGTCGATTTTATGACGAATGCTGGAAAGTTTTTAACTGTTTAAATGTAATGGAATTGCTATCTTTAGAAGAACCGCGCTATCTGACGCGAGTATTTTTCCAGCATCCTTTTGCTTGTTTAGGATTAGTAAAATATTTACCACAAAATGTAGGTGACATTGCGCGTCGCTACATCAAAGACCCACAATTGCTTAAATTTATCGATATGGAATGTTATTGTTGGTCAGTAGTTCCCGCCGAAAAAACGCCAATGATTAATGCGGGAATGGTATTTTCCGACCGACATTATGGTGGGATAAACTATCCTCAAGGTGGTGTAGGAAAAATCGCCCAAAAATTAGTTGAAGGATTAGAAAAAGCAGGCGGCGAAATTCAATACCAAGCTAGAGTAACAAAAATTATTTTAGAAAAAGGTAAAGCGGTAGGTGTAAAATTAGCAAACGGCAAAGAATATCGAGCTAAACGAATTATCTCTAATGCTACACGCTGGGATACTTTTGAGAAATTATTACCTCCCGAAAAAATGCCTCATGCAGAGAAAAAATGGACTAAGCGCTATCAAAAATCGCCAAGTTTCTTAAGTTTACATTTAGGTGTGAAAGCAGAAGTTTTGCCTCCAGGTACAGAATGTCATCACATTTTGTTAGCAGAATGGGACAGAATGGCAGAGTCAGAAGGAACAATTTTTGTTTCGATTCCGACATTACTCGACCCTAGTTTAGCACCGGAAGGATATCATATTATTCATACATTTACGCCTAGCTGGATTGATGATTGGCAAGGCTTAAACAGCAAAGAATATCAAAATAAGAAAGAACTAGCCGCAGCTAATTTAATTAAGCGATTAGAGGTGATTTTTCCCGATCTAGAAGCAGGTTTAGATTATCAAGAAATAGGCACTCCACGCACTCATCGACGTTTTTTAGGTCGTGAGGATGGCACTTATGGACCAATTCCCCGCCGCAAGTTACCTGGTTTATTAAGAATGCCTTTTAATCGTACTGCAATATCTGGACTTTATTGTGTCGGGGATAGCACTTTTCCCGGTCAAGGTTTGAATGCGGTGGCTTTTTCTGGATTTGCTTGCGCCCATCGAGTTGCAGTAGATTTAGGACTTTAAAAATTAAGTAGAGATGTTGCAGACAACGTCTCTACTTAGCAATATTGTTTAAGAAATCTAGGCTTTGTCAACAATTTCTTTTGCCTTATCTTTAAGGTCTTCTTTTGCGTGCATAGCTTCGGCTTGTTCTTGTTTTGCTTGACCTTCTGCTTTATCCATTGGGTCGCCAGTAACTTCACCTACTGCCTCTTGCACTTTACCTTCGACGTTTTTAGCCACTGCTTCGGCGCGATCTTCAATGCTCATTGCTTTCTCCTTGCTGATTAACTTTTAGATAACTAATTATGAGTAGAAAATAAAGCGAAAGTCATCCTTCTTAGGTAATAATTAATAGAGGAGTTAGTGTATTTGGCAATCCTTTTGATTGGTTGAGCTAGAGAAAGAAAAAGCCAGATTGAGGAGAACGATCGCTACTTTAGTTAAATACTTTGCGGTTCGGCGATCGCCCTAGGCGCACTACTACACTCAACCACTTCATAAATCTCGATTTCTTCTTGTTTCCCGCGTGGTTTTACTTTGTCGAGAAAGCGACAGCAAATTAGTTCCCCTGGGGGTAGTTGGGCGATCGTTACGGCGCTGGTAACTATAGCACATTTGTAAGTTTTTGTCAATTCTTCAAGACGGGCTGCGGTGTTGACAACATCGCCAATAATTGTCGAGTCCATGCGATCGCGGCTGCCTACAGTACCAATAATACCTTTACCCGTATGAATGCCAATACCAACTTTAATCTGCAAATCAAGGTTATATCGATCTAGCTGTTGATTAAACGATTCTAAGCTTTGTACCATTTTCATTGCCGCATTCAAAGCATCGCGGGGATGTTGCTCATGGCGATCAAAAACTGCCATAATTGCATCGCCGAGGAATTTATCAACAAAACCATTTTCAGTGGCGATCGCTTCGCTCATCCGAGTAAAAAATTCATTCAGCCATTGATAAGTCGTTGTTGCCGGTTGAGATTCGGCGATCGCTGTAAACTCGCGAATATCACAAAACAAAATTGTTACTTCTGCTTCAGTCGCATTACCAACCTGAATCGAGTTTACTCCTAACGGCGCGATCCGAGCTAAATACTTTTCCGGTACAAAGCGGCGAAACTTTTCTGCTAACTCTTGATTAACTCGTCTTGCTATTTCTAATTCTCGCTCGCTTTCCTGCTTTGCTACTGCAAAAGCCTGCCGATTTCGCATCTCCTGCAACCGAAAAATATTTTTTATTTTTGTTAATAAAAACTGAGAATTAATCGGTTTTGTGATATAATCATCACCCATAGTTTCTAAACCACGTAACCGATTATTTTCATCATCTAAAGCTGTCAAAAAAACAATTGGTACCGCTTGTAATTGAGGATTTTCACGGAGTTTCGAGCAAACCTCAAACCCATCCATTCCTGGCATCATTATATCTAGTAAAATCAGATCGGGCGTTGACTTGGCGACAATTTCTAAAGCTTCTTTTCCTGATGCGGCGGAAACAGTTTTATAGCCGGCTGCGGCCATTAACTCTTCAAGTAATAATAAATTTGATGAATCATCATCTACAAGCAAAATACAAGGTTGATTTTTTAACATAATTAGGGCATTAATTCTTCTTGTGATTTTTTGAGTATTAGCACCAAGCTATCTCTTTTTGACCGGACAAAGATGTAAATTATCCTTAAATTTTATAACTAATTACCCGGATAGATCGATCGCTTTTTACTCACAAGTTATTCAACCAGATGCACCCAATTAAACTTTGGACTACAAAATTAAGTTTTCAGTCAGAGACTTCTGCCGAATTCAACAACAAGCCAATACTTTGCAGCAATTGCTCGATATCGATCGGCTTACTGATATAATCATCAGCACCAGCTTGCAAACAGCGATCTTTGTCTCCAGGCATTGCCATTGCCGTAACTGCGATTACAGGTATTTTGCGCCAATATTGATGGTTTTTAAGCTGATGAATTAGTTGGAAGCCATCTAGATCCGGTAGTTGAATATCCATCAAAATTAAATCGGGAAGAACTTGGGGAGTAACTAAAGGAGAATGGATCAAATCCATCATTGTACGCCCTTCATAAATAATTTCTGGAACATAACCTTCTAGTTCTAAAACTTCCGAAATTAGTGCTTGGTTATAAGGTTGATCTTCAACAACTAAGATGCGTTTACTATTTTCATCTTGAGGTTTAGGTGCAAGAATCGAAGCACTACTAGGCTTAGTTTCTGGTTCTAAATTGAGAGTATAATTTTCGCGCATTTCTGTCATCGGCAACCAAACCCGAAACGTACTACCTTCATTCTCCTGAGATTCTAAGGAGACTGTACCGCCGTGGAGTTCGGCTAAACGCTTCGTCAAGGCTAAACCTAAACCTGTACCTTCATGGCGGCGAGTTAGAGAAGAATCAACTTGTTGGAAGGGTTGAAAAAGCAAATGTTGTTTATCTTTAGGAATGCCAATACCAGTATCAACTACTTCTAAGCAGAGGTAAGGTGTACTGAGGTTAACTGGACTGCGGTCTGGTCGCTTTTCTTCTAAAAGTTCGGTTCCGTAAGCGAGTCTACCGCCAAGTTTAATTTTGCCTCCTTCGGGTGTAAATTTGACAGCGTTGGAAAGTAGGTTAATTAAAATTTGGCTGACGCGACGTAAATCGAGAACGGCTCGGTCTAAGCGATAATCTATTTCTAGAGAAAGTGTCAGTCGCTTTTTTTCAGCACGAGGCTGAATCATTCTCAAACATTGATTGCATAAACTTTGAATCGAAACTGACTCTAGTTCGAGTTGAGTTTTGCCAGCTTCAATTTTAGATAAGTCGAGAATATCGTTAATCAGTTGGAGCAAATGCTGACCGCTTTTTTCGATCGCGCGAACGTGATTAATTTGGCGAGAAGTTAATTTGCCGCCAAATTGGCGTTGTAATAAATCGGCAAAACCAATGATACTATTCAACGGGGTGCGTAGTTCGTGAGACATCGAAGCGAGAAATTCCGATTTAAGCTGAGATGCTCTTTCCAAGTTTTCGTTGGCTTGACGCATTTTTTCTCGATCTTGAGCGCGTTCGATTGCTACGCCGAGAGTGCGACAAGCGGCTAAGAGCATATCTTGTTGGGGCGCGTCTTCGAGTCCGATCCCAGAGCGAGATTCTAAGGTCAAAACTCCGATTATCTCTCCAGAAGCACCAGGGATAGGGAAAATACCTAGTTGACCGATTCCCGGATGGCAAAAACTGGGAACTGCTTGAGGATGCTGCTGATAGTCTTTGACAAATAAAGGTTTTCCTGTTTCAATTACTGACCATAGTAAACCTTGACCATAGGGGATACCTTTGTTGAGGACATCTTGCATCTCTTTAATTGCTATTTCGCCATAGGTAGCAATGAATTCAGAGCTAATTTTGTTGGTGAGGATTCCGGCTTGGCGTTCTTCTCCTTCACCAATTATTACTTTTACATCCCCAAAAGCTGCTCCCATATTGTCAATTAGGTAAGAGAGGGCGAATTGACCGATTTCTCGTAATTCTGTAGCAGGTTGCAGTCTTTCTGTCAAGCCTAGTAAAAATTTGAGTCGCTCAATTTCCGTATCCACATTAGTTGGCGATCGCCAATGATTGGTTACATCTCGTAGATTTAGTAGTTTGCTTTGTTTGTCTGTAACAGTAATTTCTACCTCTAGATAGATGCCGTTATTTTGTTGGAGCAGAAAATTAACTTTTTGGCGATCTGTTTGCGCGATCGCCAAACGCAGTTTTTCGCATTCACTAGCTGATAAATAACCTTGGTGAATAACGGCGGCTAAGACTTCTTGACAATCAGGTTTTTGCGCGAGTTTTTCGGGAGGTAAATTCCAAATTTCGGTTAGTTTGCGATTGAATAAAATTAGGCGATCCTGATTATTAAAAAGAGCGATCGCATTATCAATCTGATTTAAAATTAGTTCTTGTTCTTGTTGAACGCGCTCTAAGCGCAATTCGATTGGTTCTAGGGACATAATCTCTTAGAAGGTTAAATTGCTCTTAAAAATTTTTCTTTGCTAAGGAATACTAAAGTCGCTCTCTTGATAGCTAGAATAACTAATATTCACCCCTTAAGGCGATCTTTTTACTGGCTCAAATTAGTTACCGCCCTATATAAAAAAACGTCTAGCTTGATGAATAATTTGACAAAATGCCCAACAAAATGAGAAAGGAAGCACATCAGGGAACTTTGGCGATCTCTGACATTGGCAAACAGCAATTTAAATTTATATTTTGGGGGATGTCTGAAGTCAAATAGAGGATAGACCATTGCGCTCGTGTGTTTAATCACACAAAACTTTGAGATCCATAGTTAGATTAGAATCGAATGAAAAAGTAACCGTCAGAAAAGAAAGTCGCCATAGCAAAAAGGTAGCAGATGAGGGAAATTGTGAAGCAGGATTTAAAGGAGCGTAATCCCATGACCAAGACAGGGTTAAAGATCGAATCGCTCTGGCGCGACCGGATCGCGAAAGAATGTCCGCGTTTGAGTGGGGAAGAGCAGGAAAGTATAGTCAAGTGGTTATTAGGAGAAGATTCTGAGCGTTTTGAAGGGCTTTCAACTAACCAATTGGCGATCGCCAAACAAGCGATGGACTATCGCTACCGGATTTTGCTCCAGCGCTACCTCAAATTAGGACCGACACAAGCATACCGTAATTTAATAACTCGTTTGGGTTCTCTAATTGTACTGCGTAATAAAATTAAAACCTGGGTAGCACTGAGCAGAGATCGCCAAAGAGCAGTAGCAGACGTAATCCAAGAAGTAATTCAGGAAATGTTAAATAGCGATCGCTACATTCAGCAGCAAATAGCTTGGATCGCTCAATGTACGGATAATAGTCGCTTACGAGATAGTTTACTCCTAACTACTGTCGAAGAATACTGTCTGCGCCCAATTCGCAATCAACCTCTTTTAGTTTATCGCTTTGTTAATTATTTGCGCCGTTCTCAGCGTGGCGGGATGACTCAAGTTCCCCAAGGTGAAATGGTACGCTTGATTTCAGAAGAGTTAACTGTCGATGATTTAGACTCTCCAGTCAGTTTACTTGATAACCAGGCTCTTGCTGACTACCAGGATGCACAAGATTGGGAAGAGCAACAAATTCTCCGCATGATGGTGCAAAAGCAATTTGAGGATTATTTAGGCGAAAATGTCGGTGTTGTCGCGGTACGTTGGTTAAAACTTTATCTTCAAGGGCTTTCTCAAGACGCGATCGCCAAAAGACTGGATCTGCCCGTCAAACAAGTTTATCGTCTCCGGGAAAAAGTTAGCTATCATGCCATACGCGTTTTTGCTCTGAAAACTAAACCTGAGTTAGTCGCTAACTGGTTGGAAATTTCTTTACAAGAACATAATTTAGGATTAACCCTTCCTCAGTGGGAAAACTTTTATCAACAGTTAACTCCTTTACAGCAGAAAATTATCGAAATGTTGAAAGCTGGTGAAAGCATCGAAGCGATCGCTGCCGATTTAGATTGGAAAGTTCATCAAGTTATGAGCGAATGGAGCAAACTTTACTTGACAGCCCAATCTTTACGCAGTTAGGTTTAAGGGATTTGACGGGTGCCTCAACAGAGTCATACCTAGTACCAATCTACGTTCAGAGCCTATTCAGAGCCTAACTTACTTCCGCCTCTGGATTCTTACTTGCGAACTATTGACAATTATATTCAACTATTCCAAAATGAAAATAAAATAAATGCTAATTGATAGCATTTGCTAGTGTTTCGCTGTTTTTGCAAAAAGTAGGTTTTGAGCGTGAGTAAATTAAAAAAAGTAATTACAGACTTTACCCTGGAAGGAAGATTTGTTAGTTTCGTCGGCGACTACAAACAGAAACCAAAACGCCTCCGTCTTTCCACTCCAGAAGGCGAGTGTAAAATTAAACTTGCCAAAAAAATTCGGCGTAATGTCAGAGAATTGTTAATACCAGGAGATTGGGTAGAAATATCTGGGGAAAAAACCCTCAAACCGAAAAGCGGTAAAATCAAACTGAAAGCCAATCGCCTCAAACCTACAACTCCCGCAAAAAAACAACCTACCGAGCCAACTACAGAGCAAGTAAGGGTTGCTTCTCCCAAAAAAGGCAAAGATTGTATTATGGTTTGCCAAAAATCATCTTGTCGGAAAAAAGGATCGGGTGAAATTTGTCAAGCAGTTAACGAATATTTAGCAGAAACAGGCTTAGAAGAGCAAGTAAAAATTAAAGGTACCGGATGTATGAAACAATGCAAAAAAGGTCCTTGCGTCGTCTTCATGCCTGATAAATCTCGTTATATTAAGGTTGAGCCTCAACAAGTACCGCAGTTGTTAGCAAAACATTTTACGGGACGATAATCGTTTCACTCTACTTAAATCTGGTTAAATAGGGATAAAAGTATGAAATAACCTATTTTACTGTTGTCGGTATGAATAATTATCCTCCACCAGATCCGCGCCGCTCTAGCATTAGTTTTGACGAATGGATTGCCATATTTATTGCACTTGGTACTATCGGCACAATTTTAGTAGTTTCGCTAGTTCCTAAAGGTAGAGCCTGGAATTTTTTAAGTGGTTTAGCTACTGGAGAAACTACTTCTCAACCAATTTTTACAGTCAGGGAAAATCCCTTAGCAATTTTTTCCCCAACGGAAAAAGCAGGAGAAAGAGAAATAGGCGATCGCGCATCCTCCCAACGTACAACAACTGACGAATCTGCGGTAAAATCACCACAACAGCAGCAAACTGTCATTAAATCCGCAGAAACTCAAACTACTCCTATATTGGTAAAACCCGCCACAAGTACCGAAGCAGAAGAACTATCTAAGGATACTCTCACCCCCGAAACAACAACTTTAGAGACAGATCCCCCAATAGCACCCGGTACTGTAACTCCAGCCGTAGAAACCGTTGACCCAGAACAAACAACTGTAGAAGAACCTCAACTTACTACACCCTCACCTGAATTATCCTCAGAACCAGAAGCAGAAACCGTTACCGAACCACGTTTTGAAGACGTTTCCCCCGATTACTGGGCATATCCCTACATTGAAGAACTTGCCGATCGCGGTATTATTAGTGGAGTCTCCGCAGAGTCTTTTCAACCCAATCGCCCCATTACCAGGCAAGAATTCGCCTTTATCTTAGAAAATGCTTTTGAGAATCAACCGATTTTGAAAGAGTCCAATTTTGAAGATGTCGATGCAGAGGTTTTATCTCGTCTTCAACAGCAAGGAATTTCTCAAACAAACGGATTTTTAAGCGGATATCCAGGAAATCGTTTTTTACCCAACGAAGATATCTCTAAACTTCACGTTCTCGTAGCCTTAGCAAGCGGACTAAATTTAACACCCACTGGCGACCCCAATAATGTACTTCAAGTTTATCAAGATGCCACTCAGATTCCCGATTATGCTAGGGAAAAATTAGCAGCCACCACTGAAGCAGGTATAGTTGTAAATTATCCTAATCCGCAACAATTAGAACCAAATCGACCTGCCACTCGTGCTGAAGTAGCTGCTCTAATTTATAAATCTTTAGTGAGTCAAGGTAAAGCAAGACAGATTAATTCTCAAGATTAGAGATTAGGGACAAGCAAGAGGGGGAGACACTGACAGGTGTAGGTTATTTACACGAGTGTGAATGGAGAAAAAGCCTCAACGGTACGTCTCTCCAATCTCCAATCGCCGATCGCCAAAACGAAGTATGATATTTCAGGTTAAATAACTTCCGAAAGTGAAAGATGACTTTACAACTGCGAGTTTACGTCCCGGAACACCCATTAATCAAACATTGGTTAGGGATAGCCCGCGATGCAAGTACGCCCCCGGTATTATTTAAAAGCGCAATGACAGAGTTAGGGCGCTGGTTAACTTATGAAGCTTGTCGCAATTGGCTACCGACAGAGGAAACGACAGTGGAGACACCGCTTGCAGCTTGTCCAGCGACGTTAGTTAATCCAGAAGTACCGATGGCGATCGTACCAATTTTGCGGGCGGGATTAGCTTTGTTAGATGGGGCGCAGACTTTGTTACCTTTAGCTTCAATTTATCATTTGGGATTAGTACGGGATGAGGAAACTCTCGAAGCGAACTGTTATTTAAATAAGTTACCGTCAAAGTTTGACCCAGAAACGCGAGTGATGATTTTAGATCCGATGTTGGCGACAGGTGGCTCGATTATGAGAACAATGGACGAAGTCACAACTCGTGGTGCAAATCCAGGATTGATGAGAATCGTGGCTGTTGTCGCTGCGCCTCAAGCTTTGCAACAATTAAGTCAGAATTACCCAAGTTTAAACGTTTATACAGCAATAATCGACGAAGGTTTAAATAATCGAGGTTACATTGTACCGGGGTTAGGAGATGCTGGCGATCGCGCCTTTGGAACCTAGCTGTTCAGTTAGCCGTTATGCTGGAAAAAAGTTACCTATAGATAAAAAATTGACAGAGGATATCTAACGATGAGTCAGCGCGATGGTTTTACGGGCGGATTTATTACCGGAGCAATCTTCGGTGGGATTATTGGTGGCGCGATCGGGGCGCTACTAACTTCTCGAAGAGGTAATTCAAAAGCAGATGAAGAGGGATCTTTGCTCAAGACAAAAACGAATGAAAAGGGAACTACAGAGGAAAGTATCGAATTTGCGCGTCGCAAACTGGAAAAGAAAATTGCTCAGTTAAATTTGGCTATTGATGACGTGCGCGAACAACTCGGTGCAGTTAATGGTAATGTTGAAAAAACCGAAACTGAAGAAAGCATTTAATTAAGTCGGCTCTGAATAGGCTACCAAATCTTGAGATTCGGGTTAGATGGGGAAACCGAACTACACCCACCTTTTTTCGTTAGTCAAAAAATGTAAAATTAAGACGTTGCTTAGGAATATTTTCATTCAATCATGGCTACAGAACTTTTAACTACAAGTTTGGCAAACTTTATCCAACTTTATACGATCCTCTTGATTGTCAGGATTTTGCTGACTTGGTTTCAAACAATGAATTGGGCTAATCAAATTGCGGCGGTGTTAAGTCCCGTTACCGATCCTTATTTAAACATTTTCCGCTCTTTTATTCCTCCTCTTGGCGGAGCGCTGGATATATCGCCGATTTTAGCGATTTTATGCCTGCAAATTTTATCTTCGCTGCTAATCAGTGTGTAGAATCGAAGACAATGCGAAGATTGAGTAATTCTTCACGAAAATTAGCCCTCACTAATTTCCTAATCAAGTGAGGGCTAATTTCGTGGAAATATTTGTGAGTGTCTAATTAAATACCACATTTAACATTAAATGTCAAGAAAATTTAGTAACTGGTAAATGCAGATACTTGAGACGCGCGATCGCTACCAGCGTACGGGACTAGAAAAACCAGAAGCCTTGAATTGTTTAAGTTTTAAAGGTGGGGATTGATTAGCAGAGACAGTAATTCTAATCTGAAAATCACTGACACCAGGAGGAATTTCCGCGATCGAACCAACGCGACTACGGTTTTGCATCACAGGATTGTTATTCGCATCATAGATCCGACCGAAAACATCAGCATCATAAACTGTGTTACCAGATTTATTATTGGCTTTACCAGTAACGAGATAACATTTAGAAAATCGGCTACCACCACCGCTACTGACGACTCCCTGTCCAATTTCCGCAGGACATTCGCGGTAAGAAAGATCTGATAGTTGAATTTGGGTTAAAGCGGAAGCAGGAGGTGTGATTAAACAACCAGCAACCCAAAATACACAGGAAAGAATAACTACAACCAAGACTTGAAAACGTCGCATAAACCAACCTTGACTAATGATTCACTAATAATTACGCTTCTCAGCTTAACTCGAATTGCTGGACTTACAAGCTAGCCAACTGCGCTTAAATAGTGGATATAGATACCGATCGCTAATTGGGAAAGTAGTTTGCTTCCTCGTTCGAGTTTATGAATCAAGCTGACATAGAAGCCGCCTTACAAGCAGCGTTTAGAAGCTGCGAGATTGCGTTTAGTCCTCTAACAGACCAACAAAAGCAAATCTTGTTACAAATTGTACTCCAAGAACTGAGCGATAATGTTGGGGAGCGAGTGGTAGAGGATGTCGGGGCAAATCCTTTAGACGAATTAACCCCAGAAGAACGCCTCGCCTTGTTAGAATTTGTCCAAAGGCAAGAGGAAGCAAATCGTCCCTGGAAAATTACTTTACTTAACGATTGGCTGCACGATCGCGACTCTGGTTCGGTACAATTTATTCGCGATCGCTATGGTACTGAGTGGCTAAACCGTGTCAAAACCGTACATTTAGCTAAGTATTTCGAGCGAGAAAACTTTCGCGAAGGCTTAAAATTAAAAGTTGGCGATCGCATCGAAGTTTCAAATGGTCTTTGGGAATGGGTACAAGATGAAGGTCCTTGTCAGCGCGAGTGGTTTCCTTGTAACGTGATTGGAGTTTCTCAAGTTGCAGATAATGATTGTACTTATACTAACTGCGCTATCCGCTTCGATAATGGTGCAGAGTTTGAAATTCAAGGTATCGATCAATGGAATGCAACTAATTGGCGTTGGCTGAGGTAGGGATTGGGGATTAGGGATTAGGGATTGGGGATTGGGAAGAGGGGGGAGACAAGGGAGACAAGGAAGAGGGGGAGGACAAGGAAGAGGGGGGGGACAAGGGGGACAAGGGGGAGGACAAGGAAGACAAGGGGGACAAGGGGGAGGGGGAGGATAAACTGATAACTGTTAACTGTTCCCTAATCACTGATAACTGATAACTGTTCACTGCTAACTGAACCCAGTCCCCAGTCCCCAATCACCAGTCCCCAATTAATAACCAAAACCCAAATAGTCGAGCAGAGATTGACGCATCACCTCGACTGGGGCTGGTTGCTGAAGCCAAATTTCTAAAGCTGCGGCTCCTTGTTGAACTAACATTTCCAGTCCATCGATAGACACTGCACCTTGTTGAGCGGCTAATTGAAGGAACTTGGTTGGCTTGGGAGTGTAAATTAAGTCATAGGCGATCGCGTTCGGTGGCAATTTTTCCATTAATTTTGCATCTACTGGCGACTTTTCAATATGGGGATACATTCCTACTGGCGTTGTGTTCACTAATAACTCTGTTTCCGATACCAGCCCTGGTAATTCGTCCCATGTATAAGCTTTAATTTTCGCTTGTAGCCCTGAATCGCCCCAGCTTTGTTTAAAATAATCTAATCTTTGTTGATTGCGCCCTACGACCTTAATTTCGGGACAGCCCAATTCCGCGCAACCTGCTACGACTGCTCGCGCTGCACCCCCATTACCTAAAATAGTTGGACTCACTTGTTGCCAATCTCGGTTTAAACTCTTCAGAGGTGCAATAAATCCAGCTATATCAGTATTTGTACCATACCAACCATTTTCCGTGCGCCAAACCGTATTTACTGCACCCACAGTTTGAGCTATGGGTGAAACTTCCGCGAGAAATGGTAAGATTGCTTGCTTGTGGGGAATAGTAACATTAAAGCCTATCAAATCGATCGCTTCAAAACCCGCGATCGCCATTCCCAGAGATTCACCTGATACGGGAAAAGCGAGATAGACATAATCCACAGCAAGATGCGCGATCGCGGTATTGTGCATAATTGGAGAAAGAGAATGCTTGACCGGATTGCCAATCACACCAAATAATTTTGTTGTACCTTTGATAAATTGCATAATCTTTCTCGTCCCCTGCGTAGTGAGCGCTTGAGCGTTACTTTAGTTTGTAGTGAATGGTTGAGTATTGCTTGAGTTCGTAGGGAGAACTTTAGCGCTACTTTAATTCTAAAAACAAAACCTACCTTTATGTCAAAAACCTCAACAAATACCACAATCCGTAACTTATTAGTCACCGGAGGAGCAGGATTTATCGGTTCTAACTTTGTTCACTATTGGTGCGATAATTATCCTGACGATAAAGTAGTTGTTCTGGATGCGCTTACCTATGCTGGTAATCTTAACAATTTAGCCGACTTGCAAGGAAGAGAAAACTTTCGTTTTATTAAGGGAGATATCCGCGATCGCATTTTAATTGATAACCTTCTCGTAACCGAAAATATTAACACTATAGCTCATTTTGCTGCCGAATCTCATGTAGACCGCTCAATCTTAGCACCCGACGCTTTTATCCAAACTAATGTTATCGGTACTTTTACTTTACTAGAAGCATTTCGTCACCACAAACAAGATTCTTCTCAGAAACTATTTTTGCACGTTTCTACCGATGAAGTTTATGGAAGTTTAGCACCAGAAGATCCTGCATTTACCGAAACTACACCCTACGCACCAAATAGTCCTTATTCAGCTTCCAAAGCAGGTAGCGATCATCTCGTTCGAGCATATTACCACACTTATAATTTACCGACAATTATCACCAATTGCTCTAATAATTACGGCTCGTATCATTTCCCAGAAAAACTCATTCCGTTGATGTGTATCAACATCCTACTTGGTAAACCTTTACCCGTCTACGGTGACGGACAAAATATTCGAGATTGGCTTTATGTTATCGATCATTGTCGCGCATTAGATACAGTTATTCACAAAGGAAAACCAGGAGAAACTTATAACATCGGTGGTAACAATGAAGTCAAAAATATCGACTTGGTAAAAATGCTTTGTCAGCTTATGGATGAATTAGCACCTAATTTACCAGTTTCTCCAGCTAGTGAGTTAATAACTTTTGTCAAAGATCGTCCCGGACATGACAAACGTTATGCTATTAATGCTAGTAAAATTCGAGAAGAATTAGGTTGGACTCCTTCGGTAACGGTTGCAGAAGGGTTGCGTCAAACTGTTATTTGGTATTTACATAACCGTGACTGGTGGGAACCTTTACTTTCTGAGGAATATCAAGCTTATTATCGTCAAGTTTATCAGTGATTTTTTGTTTCTCGCAAAGTCGCATACTCCGGAGGAAAACTCGTTTCGAGTAGTCGCCAAAAAGATTGCTAAGTTGATTTAAACTACTTTTATAGCAAATTGAAAATAAAGTAATATGACTAACATTAATGAAATAATTAATGAGCTTTTCAATTCGATAGAAAATAATGATTTAGAAAAAGTACAAAAAATTATTACTGCGAAAACAGAACTTCTCGAACAACAACTTGAAGAGGGAGCAACACCTCTTATGCAAGCAGCAACTTATGGTCATTTCAAGATTGTAAAATTTTTAGTTGATGTAGGTGCAGATGTTAACAAATACGACGCTTATGGAAGTTCTTCTTTTACAGAAGCAGCTAACAATAAACACTGGGATATCCTGAATTATCTTGCTCCATTAACCGAACAAGAATTTAAAGAAACTACTTTATTTATTGCAATCTCAGATGGTAATATAGAAGCTGTTAACGCTTTAATTTCTCTTAAAATAGATATTAATATTCATACAAAAGGAGTGTGGAATGAAAAAGGTTTTACTCCTTTAATAATAGCTGTTCAGGAAAAAGAAACTCAAATAGCAAAACTTTTACTCGAAGCTGGTGCAAATCCCAATTTGCCGGAGGAAGATACAGGTGGAACACCTTTAATCTATGCTGCGAAAACTGGCTCTCTAGAGATTATAAATCTGTTATTAAAATTTGGTGCAAACCCAAATATAAGAGATAGTTATAATGAAAATGCTTTGATGAAAGCGGAAAAATTTGGGAATCGTGCAATAGTTGAAGTTTTATCTAAATACTCATAAAAATACTTTTGTCTAAATTTATTTAATATTCAATTTTTAGATGGGTTATAATGAGAAGGTATTTGCGATCGCAGTTGGAGGACTAAAGAAAATGGACGCTTCTATCGTTAGACGAATTGAAGCAATTCAAAATGAATTGGAACAACTTAAACGGGAAATTGCAATTGATTTGGGTATGGAAAAACCTCGTCCAACACAATTAGAAGGTTTGTGGGCTGGGGTTGAATTTTCTGATGAAGAGATAGAAGAGGCTAAACGAGAACTTTTCTTAGGAGCTTCTTCAAAAGAGGAGTAAAATAAAGGTGGAAAATTATGTAGTAGATAGTCATACGTGGCTATGGTTTTTAACTCGCAATAAAAAATTATCTGTACTTGGTAGACAAATTATTAGACAAGCTCAAGTCGGAGAAGTGCGAGTGTTTATTCCTACAATAGTTTTAGCAGAAATTACTAATATTATTCGGAAGAAAAAGCTGGAATTAACTATTGAGGAAGTGTTAGAAAGAATTGTTCGAGGAGATGGTTTTTCGGTAGCTACGTTTGATTTAGCAGTTTTTCAAGTTATGACTACGCTTCCGCAGAGTTGGGATATTCATGATAAGATAATCGCTGCTACTGCTTGTTTCTATGAAGCGACTTTAATTACTAGAGATGAAGTTTTGCTAAATAGCGAGATCGTCGCCACTATTTGGGATTAAAATCTGAATAAGCGCTGTAAATTGGGAAGACTCGTCTTTGCGAAACCTTACCTAAAATTCCGCAGCAAGAGACAATTTACTACTAGATAATTGTAGTTACTGTTTGTTTCTCTGAAGCGATTTTGATTACCAGAGGTAAAATTTTGCACCCACAGCGATCGCGTCACCCCTATCTAAGCTTAAAATGTTTGTACGGGTGGAAAAGTAGTCCACAAGAAAACTACCACCGCAGCTAGTGCTAATACTCCTTGAATTAGATTACCAATTAACGAACTAACTACGACACCGATTCCAGCCCTGAAAGCTTGTCTAGTTCTCGCATCAAATTCTAACTCACGACGATACAAGAATTCACCGATAAATGCTCCTAACAAGGGACCAAGAAAAATTCCTAATAAGGGTCCACCAATAGGTAAAGCTGGTAATAATCCAAAAAATCCTAACAATAAACCAACGATCGCACCAATTTGTCCCCACTTACTTGCACCTGCGCGTTTTGCACCCAAGTAACTCGCGAGAAAGTCAATCAGCACACTTAATAATAATACCGCGATCGCCACGCCTAACGCCCAACCGACACCTTGAAAATTTGTAACGATCGCCCAAACCAAAATCGCTACTGCAATTAAACTAGAGCCAGGTAAAGCGGGAACAACTGCACCCACAACCCCAACTAGCATCACGATTACCAACACCCAGTAAAGTACTACTAAAGCCATCTATTTTTCCATCGCAGTATTCAATGTATCTGCTATTTTATCGGCTATTCCCTCAATCCAGTTTTCATCTTGCTTGGTATAGCTGCGAGGCGCATTTGCTGCTAAAATTATTGCACCTCGATTGTTTAGGGGTTGACAAATTACCCCTTGTGTGTTATTAGGTAAATAATCAAACTCAATTCGTCCTGGATAAACCTTCAAATCAACTAGATACACAGGCTTTTGCCGAGCCAACACGCGCTGTAAAATAGCTCCAGGCTTAACTTCGCGCTTTTTAGCTAAAATACCACGACGGAGCAAAACCCGACCTCGATAATAAACGATTAGCGATCGCGTCACTGTATTCGTCAACAGCAAATGCGAAGCCCATGCTAACTCAGTTTTCACCGCATCTGGTAAATCCTCAACCAATTCAAAACCTTCCTCTCCGATCAAGTCTACCCGATCTGGGTCTCGCGGCTGAATCTCCTGCCAAATTAAGCCTACCAAAATTAGTACCGCCGCCAAAATCACCCCTAGAGCATCCGAGCGAGATTGGCTAGCACTAACTTCAATATTTGTCAACCGATTAATTAAGAGTAAACTTCCACCTAACCCACCAGCAAACAAAGGTAACAGTCGCAGTATTCGATTGGGGTCTGATTTCGCCATTATTTGTTAAATTGAGGGTAGGTGGTAGAACATGAGCCATTGAAACGACAATAACACCTATGAGACTTACACCTTTTCTCAGAGTGAGCGAGACGCTCACCCTACACAAAAAATTGTTACAGATCCTCCATAAATAATTTTGTAGTGCGTTCGCGAAGCGTGGTTGTAGTGCGAGCATCTTGCTCGCTAGTTAGCCAATAATCGAGCATCTTACTCGCTAGTTAGCCAATAATCGAGCATCTTACTCGCTAGTTAGCCAATGATCGAGCATCTTGCTCGCTAGTTAGCTAGTGGGAAAGCCTCTTGCTCACTTGATGATAAAATATCGCTCAAACTAACTTCCAGCGACACTAATCATCTCCTTCTAAAATACGCTGAAACAGATAGCCAGTACCTCTAGCAGTGAGAATTAACTCAGGATTACTCGGATCGTCCTCTAATTTTGCTCGTAAACGCGAGATATGAACATCAACCACGCGAGTATCAACGTGACGTTCCGGAGTATAACCCCAAACCTCCTGTAAAATTTCCGATCGCGAAAAAGGTTCTCCCGAACGACTCACCAACAACTCCAACAAGCTAAACTCCATACCAGTCAAGCGAATACGCTCATCACCTTTGTAAACTTGCCGCTTGTTAGTATCGATTTTAATATTTCCGACGTGAATAACGCCAGAACTAGGAATTCCCGGTGCGCCATTTTTTTCTACCCGTCGCAACACCGAACGAATTCTCGCTTCTAACTCCTTCGGGGAGAAAGGTTTAACCACATAGTCATCAGCCCCTAACTCCAAACCCGTAATGCGATCGGCAACATCGCCCAAAGCCGTTAACATGATGATGGGAACATCAGATTCCTTGCGTAATTCCTGACACACACCATAACCATCTAGTTTTGGCATCATTACATCCAAGACTACCAAATCTGGAGTAGAGCTACGAAAAGTTTCGATCGCTTCTTCTCCATCAGCCGCCGTAACAACATCATAACCAATCATTGACAAGCGCGTTTCGAGAATTCTCCGAATGCTAGCTTCGTCATCAACTACCAAAATTTTTTCTTTATGATTATCCAACTTACTCAACTCTCCTTTTTTACCGTCGATTGCTAATTATTAAGTTAAGTTGTTATCTGCTTATGTTTCTAGAATATCCTGTTCCCCTGTACATTAGACAACCATCGGCTCTAGACCCTTGAAATCTCATTTTTTTTAAGGTTTCTTTAATTGTTAAGAGTTATCAAAACATGAAAAAAATTTCAATATCTCTATGATTTGAAAAAATACTTAATCTTTTTTAAAGAAAATTAAAAATGGCTAAACAAAAAACTATCTATATTTGTGGTAGTTGTGGTGCAGAATCTCCCCAGTGGTTCGGTAAATGTCCTAGTTGCGGAGCTTGGGATAGTTTACAAGAACAAACAACACAACCAGGTGTATCTAGCGTAGTTAATCGAGGTGGATGGCAATCTCAGAAACGACAAATAAGAACATCGAACCAACCACCACAACCGAGGATCTCCTTAAAATTTTCCCAAATTGCTGACGACGTGCAAACCAGATTTAACTCTGGTTATGGAGAATTAGACAGGGTACTGGGAGGGGGAATAGTTCCTGGTTCATTGGTACTAATTGGCGGCGATCCCGGAATTGGTAAATCTACTTTAATGCTGCAAGTCGCCAATCAAATAGCTAAACTTTTACCGCGAATCCTCTATGTTTGTGCAGAAGAGTCAGGACAGCAGGTAAAATTACGCGCAACTCGTTTAGGTGTAACTGTTTCACCGATTGTAACGGCAGAGACAACTACAAGTAACGGCAAATCTCCACCGGAAACAGCTAAAGATCCTAACCTTTACATCCTCCCAGAAACGGATTTAGAAGAAATCCTCCGCGAGTTAGAGTCTCTCAAACCCCAAGTAGCGGTAATAGATAGTATCCAAACGCTTTATTTTGCCTCACTTACCTCAGCCCCAGGTTCGGTAGCCCAGGTACGAGAATGTACATCCGCCTTGATGCAAGTAGCTAAACGAGAGAATATCACTTTATTAATTGTCGGTCACGTAACGAAAGAAGGAGCGATCGCCGGACCGCGCGTTCTCGAACATTTGGTGGATACGGTATTATACTTCGAGGGCGATCGCTACGCATCTCATCGTTTACTGCGATCGGTGAAAAACCGTTTCGGTGCAACCCATGAAATCGGCATCTTTGAAATGATCGATCGCGGTTTAAAAGAAGTGGAAAACCCCTCAGAATTATTTCTCGGCAACCGCGAAGATCCCTCTCCCGGTACAGCTACAGTAGTTGCTTGCGAAGGAACCCGTCCCATTGTCGTCGAATTGCAAGCTTTAGTCAGTCCTACCAGCTACTCTTCACCCCGACGTTCCACCACAGGCGTAGATTATAATCGCTTACAGCAAATTTTAGCAGTCCTAGAAAAACGAGTCGGTATACCCTTATCTAAATTAGACGCTTACGTCGCCTCAGCAGGCGGTTTAGGAGTCGAAGAGCCAGCCGCAGACTTAGGAATAGCGATCGCCACAGTCGCCTCATTTCGAGATCGCATTGTCGATCGGCGTACCGTCTTAATCGGCGAAGTTGGCTTAGGTGGACAAATTCGCCTTGTCTCGCAAATGGAATTGCGCCTCAAAGAAGCTGCTAAACTCGGCTTCAAACGCGCGATCGTTCCTAAAGGACAAAGTCTTCCCGACGACCTCGGTATTGAAATTATACCCGTCGCCAAAGTCATCGAAGCGATCGTTGCAGCTATTCCCCCACAACCCAGTTACGGTGGCGTACCTAACGACTGGTTGCAAGATGACGGTTTCAGCGAAGAAGAAAGTGATTTGAGTTCCTAACATTTGTCGAGACGTTGCAACCAGCGTCTCTACATTAAATTTTTCACGAAAGCAGCGTGTTCGGAACTAGCTAAACCTTGTTGTGCGAGATTTAAAACAGTAGCTAAATCTCCTGCTAACAAAGCTGGAACTTGCAGCCACAAACCAGGGAAAACTTTGCTGCGGATGACTCCAGAAGTATCCGGTTCCAGCTTGATATACTCTTCTTGTTCAAGTTGATACCAATCGAAAGCGCGATCGTAAACTCTCCACACCAGATACTCTTGCACTCGATTACGACGATAAACAATTAATTTTTCGTGCAAATCGTAACTAGCAGAACTAGCAGCTATCTCCGCAATTAATTCGGGCGCATTCTCCACATAATCATCATCGCTAATCTGAGACTGACCTGATTCAATTCTTAATAACGCATCTGGCTGCGGTTCGTTGTCCAAATCGAGGCGTACTGTCGCATTATCGCCACCTTTAACCCCTGGAGTTGCAGCAACATAAACTCCTAACCAAGTGATGAGTAAGAAATGAGGATTCGCATGACTATTAAAACGTAATGGCGACGGCATATATACTTTACCTTCGATTAATTCTGCCTTTTTTACCTCCGGCATTGCTTGATAGCGACGTTCAAATTCAGCGCGAGTCAAACGAGATCCATTTTCCAAAGGCGGAATAAAAGTTTCTTGCTTTTTCTGAAGTTGATTGACGAAATCCATAGCATTTCTCACCTCAAGTTAGTAATTTTAACTCTTACTCAGCATTGATAAATTCTAAATAAGAATTACTTAAATCTTTTACCGCCAACTCATAAAACTGTTGACCATGTTCGGGTGTAGCTAAAGCAGGATTCGAGCCCATTCTGCCATCAGGATAGCGAGAACGAAAATTACTTGCACTGTAAATCGGATATCCAGAAGCAACTTTTTCGCTCAAAGGTGCTTGTTTGATAAACTCTGGATAAACATATTGAGTTAATGCTACTTCACTCGGTGTCGCGTGAGAACCTTCTTGATTGCCGTATAATTTCTTGGCTAATTTATACACCGACGGACACATAAACCAGTTTCCAATCTTACATTGAACTTGTTCTGCGTGAGGAAGATTAATTTCGCTTAAGTAATAATAAGTCTCGGAAAAAGCGGCTTTCAGTGTCGCAATATTACCGCCATGACCATTAATAAAATAGAACTTTTTAAAGCCAGCTTTTGCTAAACAAGTCAGATAATCTTTAATTGTCGCTATCATCGTACTAGGACGTAGGCTGATTGTACCTGGAAAAGCCGTATGGTGTAGCGCCATCCCCACGTTAATTGTCGGTGCAACCAAAGAATTAGTCGCCTCACCTACGCCCCGCGCGATCGCTTCCGCACAAATAGTATCAGTCCCAATTAAACCAGTCGGACCGTGTTGTTCGGTAGAACCGATCGGCAAAATTATACCGGATGATTGCTCTAGGTAAGTTTCTACTTCTTGCCATGTAGTTAAATGTAATTGCATTTGTTCAGTTATCAGTTATCGCGTACGGTGCATTTACCAGTTTATCCTCCCCCTCTTTCAAGTCTCCCAAGTCTCCCAATCCAAGGGTACCCAATCCTTAAATAAAATTACACCGTCAGAAAGAAGCGTTTTAGTGTATATGTTTGGTAGGAACAGTTAAAAAAGTACATTTTATGCTATCTCTCGACATACCACAGAGTCCCACTAACACTGAATTTGTACAAACAAACCGAATTCTGGTGGTGGAGGATGAAGATTTAATTCGAGAAATGGTGGTTTTAGCCTTAGAAGAAGAAGGTTATGAGGTTCTTACCGCCACTGATGGACAAACAGCCCTGAATTTAATTCAGAATAACGAATCTAGTAGCGGAGGAGTTACTTTTGACCTGATTGTTCTCGATTTGATGCTACCTCAAGTTAATGGGCTTGACATTTGCCGTCTTTTGCGCTATAAGGGTCAAATTATCCCGATTTTAATTTTAAGTGCCAAAGCCAGCGAAACCGATCGCGTTCTCGGATTAGAAGTTGGTGCCGACGACTATATCACGAAGCCTTTCAGCACTAGAGAATTAGTAGCTCGTTGTCGAGCATTATTGCGCCGTCATCGCTATAATACGATGAATCAAATGCCCGTTTTGCAATATCGGGAAATTGCTCTTTTTCCTCAAGAATGTAGAGTGACAGTGCGAGGCGAAGAGGTCAATCTATCTCCGAAAGAATTCCGGATATTAGAGTTATTTATGAGTTATCCGCGCCGAGTTTGGTCGCGGGATCAATTAATTACCCAAGTTTGGGAAGCAGACTTCTTAGGAGATACCAAAACTGTAGACGTTCATATTCGTTGGCTGCGGGAGAAACTAGAAAAAGATCCTTCTCAGCCAGAATATATTATTACCATCCGTGGTTTTGGCTACAGATTCGGCTGATTTAAGCGATCGCGGCTCGTCAAACAATCAACCGAAAAGAAGTGAGAATCGCCCTACTAGCGATCGCCAACTTTTCTGACAAACAAAAGCACCAAAATCTATTCGACTTACTGAAAAAATGTAACTCGTGTAGTGTTGCTGCTTGAACCACTTTAGTATGTGGAAATGCAACTTAGTTATTGG
>NZ_JAAHBQ010000084.1 GCF_020144665.1 Oscillatoria salina IIICB1
ATCTACTTGGATTTAGCGCGAGAGTGTCAAATCTCGCTCGCTAATATGAAATCGGCTTTAAAATCCTCGGAAAGGACTAACTTCAATCACACCATTTGGTCTAAATACCACTCGATAATGAGCCAAAGGTGTTTGCGGTACCAAACCTTTACCCGGACCAATTCCTGCTGCTTCGGGTTGAACTAATTCAGGAAGAGGAGTTTGTTCAACGTAATCTGCGGCTGGTGTATTTTGAAATTCGTAGTCAGCAATAACCCCCTCTGCTGTCACCGCAACTCGGTAATCTAAAGCTCTGGGGAAGATCGGCGTAGTATCCCAATTTTCTCGGAGCTTGTCTCGTAATTGCTCGTTTAACTGGCGCAGTTGGGCTGGAGCGGTAATTTCCGGACCGAGGGTAGGTTCACCTGCGTAGCCTTGCCAAGGACTAACTTGGAGGATACCACGATTAGTAAATACCACTCGAAAAGGAGCGATCGCTTCTTGATTAGCAACTCCGCTATTGACTTGACTATAAGCTAATTCGGGTAAAGGAGTCAGTTCGTTGGCTGATGCAGGTGTATTAGCTACAGGTTCGTAATCCACGATCGCGCCGTCTTTAGTCACAGAAACTCGATATTCTAAGTTACGACTTAAGGTTCTATCTTGCCAAGCTTGATTGAGATTTTGATACAAGTTCCGATTGAGATAACTTAATTGTGTGGGATCTCTAATTTCTTGGGCTGAAGCTAAAAGTTCCTCTAATTCTTCTTGGGTTAATGGTTCGGTGTCCGGAGTTGGAGGAGTTATCGGTTCGGCATTGCTATCGGTAGCAGTGTCAGAATTGGTTCCCGCTTGTTCCGTAGTCGTCGGTTCCGGTTCGCGGACTTCCGGAATGGGAACCAAGAAAAAGGCGATCGCGGCGAAAGCCAAGCTAGTTGCTCCAATTGCGGCTGGGGCTGCACGTTGCATTATTGGTTCTTCAGCCAGACGATAGCGCTTGCTAACTGGCTGTAATTGCAAACCCAGTTCGGGTAAAGTGCGACTATCAGCAAAAAATTGATCGATCGCTTCAACTAAATCAAACAATTCGACTGTAGTTAAATCGATCTCCACAGTTTTAGTTAATCCGTCATCGCTGTTGTTGTCTTGTAGAGATTGGCAGCTTAAGCGATGCAAATTTTTATCTTCTAAATGAGTTAACTGCACTAACTCAGTATTTTCCTCAGCCAGTGGCGGCTGACGCACGCCACTCAGAAATTCTTGTGCATAAGCACTAACTACCCGCACCAGACTATCAAAAAATTCCCGTCCGCCACTCAGCGTCTGCTTGGCAACAGTAAAATGACATTCAGCATTGACCAAAATAGACATTAAAGGTCGTCCGTCACTAGGACTGGGGTTACTTGTCTGGGTACTCATTCCATCGAGAATGAGGGTGCAATTGGGGGGACTATACTGTCGCCTAATTGTCATGAAACTTCTCCATCAAAAAGACTAATCCAAAACCTCTGCATTCCTGCGGTTCCCGTGCAGAATAGTAATTGGCTCAAAAGTTCTAACGCTAGATCGTTCAATTTATCCGGCGAAGCGAGATAAGTAGCTACTTTTGCCCGTCGCGGATTCATCCGCCTGCGAAAGTAGCCGCGAAACCTGTCGAGATATTCCGAAAGGCGAAAGTGATGATCCAAAGGTAATCCTTTTTCCTTCATTTGCTGTTCGGCAAGAAGTAACTGCCGAATCAAGAAAGTTAATTTTCGCGAACGATAAACCGCGATCGCTACTAAAGCTTTCGCTTCTTCTAGTTTTAATGGTCGTCGCACATAAGAACGTCGCCAAGGATTCGTACAACGCAAGCGCCACAACACCACTCGATTTTTGATAATTCCTTGAAGGTCTAATTCTTGAGCAGTTGCTAACATCTGTTCCGAACCCCCTAATTCTAAGGCTTCTAGCGCCAAGAGAATTAAATCGATCCTTTGTTGGGTTCGCCAAGGACAACCTCGCTCTGAAATTGCTGGATCGGGTAAACTGTCTAGAATTAAGGGCTTTGATTTCGCACCAGAAGTATAATCGCGCATTACGCTGGCAGAATTGCTCATTTTTTATAGATTTCACGAAGTTACTTGGTTAATAGATAAAGACTCAGTAAGTTTTACTCCGACTTAGAATAGCTGACTTATTTAAGTCTGTATTTGTGTCAGAACGCCTTTTATTCGTCTCTAACTGCATGATACAAGCCAAGTTGATTTCTCTGTCTTGTTGTTAGTTTAATTAAAAATAGTCAAACCTATATTATATATTATTTTGATAATTAACTGGGGAGAAAAAGTCTTTCTTAGCGATCGCCAAGAAAATCGCCAAAGCTACAATCGCATTTTAGAGTGGAAGGGCAACAACAGAACATACGTGAGTTTTTCTATGGATATCAAGTCTCTGATTCGCGACATCCCAGATTTTCCCAAACCGGGCATCATTTTTCGGGATATTACGACTTTATTGAGCAATCCGGAAGGATTACACTATACGTTTGACACTTTAGAGCAAAAGTGTAAACAAGCAAATCTTCTACCCGACTATGTAATCGGTATGGAGTCTCGCGGTTTTCTTTTCGGTCCATCTCTAGCTTATAAGTTTCAAGCTGGATTTATTCCGGTACGCAAACCAGGAAAGTTACCCGCCGCAGTTCACAGTATTGAATACGAACTAGAATATGGCACAGATAAACTCGAGGTACATCAGGATGCTTTAGCCCCAGGTGCGCGGGTATTAATTGTAGACGATTTAATCGCTACAGGAGGAACAGCGAAAGCTACAGCCGAGTTAGTCCAACGCTGCGGCTGTAACTTAGTCGGTTTCGCCTTTATTATCGAATTAACAGACTTGGGCGGACGGAAAAATCTGCCTGAAGTCCCAATTATTACCTTAGTAGAATATTAATGGCGATCGCACTTAGGCAAATCCCTAGCCAGAAAGATATTTGGGCTACAGCGTCAGCTAAGCTGAGGTAACTAACTTGTCAGCAGGATTTATCTCCTGTTGACAAACTGAATTGGGAGCGAGAATACACAAATAACAGCCAATGACACAAGTAAAACATTCATCAACGCGAGATAGGTTAAATAACTTCGGCAATTGGGTAAAAGGACTATTGACGAATGAAACATTTCTCTACATCGTCAAGCGACTATTGCAGGGATTGTTAACTTTGTTGTTAGCATCTGCCCTCAGTTTTGCGATTATTCAATTAGCACCGGGAGATTATCTGGATACTTTAAGGGAAAATCCCAGTATTTCCCAAGAAACAATTGAGGCGTATAGTCAGCAATTTGGTTTAGATAAGCCTGCTTATGTTCAATATTTACTTTGGTTGAAGCAGGTAGTCACGGAGCTTGATTTTGGCACTAGTTTCGTTTATTCCCGCTCAGTGGCATCGTTGTTAAGGGAACGAATTATTAATACCTTGCTTTTAGCGATCGCGTCAATTATTCTGACTTGGGCGATCGCGATTCCTCTTGGGATCGTTAGTGCAGTTAATCAAAATCGCTTTGCCGATCGCTCTTTACGGGTACTTAGCTATTTGGGACAAGGGTTTCCTAGCTTTATCACGGCTTTATTACTGCTAATTGTCGCACAAAATACTTCTCCTCTCTTTCCCGTCGGCGGCATGACAAGTATTTATCATGCCGATCTTAATCCAGTGGGTAAAGTTCTCGATGTCGGTTGGCACATGATCTTACCGACAATTGCTTTAACTATCACTTCTTTTGCTGGCTTGCAACGCTTAACTAGAGGTGAGTTACTCGATGTTCTCCGCCAAGATTATATCCAAACTGCTCGCGCGAAAGGACTGCCAGAAAATCGCGTCATCTACGTTCATGCTTTACGCAATGCAGTTAACCCCTTGATTACTTTGCTCGGTTTTGAGTTTGCTAGCTTACTTAGTGGGGCATTTATTGCCGAATATTTCTTTAATTGGCCCGGTTTGGGACGTTTGATTTTGCAAGCGGTTATTGCCCAAGATATTTATTTGGTGATGGCAAGCTTGATGATGGGCGCATTAATGTTAATTATTGGTAATTTACTCGCAGATTTGTTACTCAAATTTGTCGATCCCCGAATTAATCTCGAAAATATTCAGTAAGCGATTCTTATGCTTTCTCAAATTCATTATTTAATTCGTTCTCAAACTGACGGTAAGTATCTCGCGGCTCAACTCCACGATGAAAATTCTCCCTCAGCAGGCTATCTGCTCATGTTTAAAGAACATTTTGATGCTCTTAGCTATCTTAATACCCACGCAGGTGATATTGCCGATCGCTTTGCGGTTGAGTCGATTTCAGGTACTCAGTTGAAAAATTTGCTCCAACGTTGGGGTTTTAGCGGTATTGGGCTAGTTGAAGACCCCCTCGTACCGCAAATTGAGTTCCTCAAATACGGCTAATTTTATTATTTTTTGTTAAGTCAATGACAAATCTATCTCTGTGTAGATTTGATAAACGCCAATATTTGAGCAAATAAATAGATGTAGTAGAAAATTTAGCTGGTTTCTCACGAATCAGTAGTAGATTACAAAATTAACAAAAAGGAGCAATTTCAAATGAAATCTCTTCTACGACCCTTGCGTATTTTACTAGTTGTCTGTGCTTGTGCATTTCTTTTCTTCTCCCAAGCAATTCCTGCTTATGCAGGTAGTAATCCGGCTAAAGGAGAAGAAACACTAAATGCAGTTCAGAAAGAATCAGAAAAGATTCTGAAACAAGAACGACCCGCACCTGCTGGTTTAGAAGCTAATATCAGATCTGAGAAAGGTTTGAATGAAGTTCAAGGGGCAGCTAATGCAGAAAAAATGTACAACCCTGCCAACTCTGGCGATAAGGAAACAGTTGAAAAAGATTTGGGTAAAGCTTTAAATAAGGTTGCTGACTAAAGGCTTGTTAGTTTCTCAAACTTAACTATTTGCTAACCAAGTGTTAAAATGAAGATAAACGGTTGAAAGCTTTTTTGCGGAAAGTTTCAACCGTTTATTTAACTGTCCGAAAATTAATTAAAAATTATTAAAAAATTGAAGTAAGCCTTGACAAAAGACCAAATGGATGTAATTAGATTAACGACAATTCGGAGTTATGGTTACACGGGGTATCTAGAAGAAGAACGGATACTAGGACAGTGGTTTGAGGTAGATTTAACCTTATGGTTAGATTTAGCAAAAGCAGGTAAATCTGATGCGATTGAAGATACTTTAGATTACCGAGCAGCGATCGCTACGGTGAAACACATCATCAAAACCGCAAAGTTTGCTTTAGTCGAGAAACTAGCTAGCGCGATCGCCGAAGCTATCTTAGAATTAGAACCAGTAGAACAAGTAAAAGTTGAGTTATCTAAACCCGCAGCACCAATTCCCGACTTTGGCGGTAGAATTACGATCGAGATTATCAGAAGTAAATCTTAAGCAACACAATTACAAGTAGGTACAATTATGAATCTCGGTGCGATCGCGGCTTTAATTTATGGTATTGTTGCTCTCGTGGGCGGTATTTTCGGCTACGTGAAAGTTAAGAGTAAACCCTCACTAATTTCTGGTACAATTAGCGGCACTTTGTTGATTTTTAGTGCAGTAGCTCAATTCGTCGGATACAGTTGGGGGTTGATTTTCGCCGCTCTATTAACAGGAATTTTAATAGTAGTATTTATCATGAGATTGATGAAAACTAAAAAATTTATGCCTGCGGGTTTAATGGGGATTTTAGGCGTAGTTGCCCTAGCAGTAATCGTAAGCGAATTTGTTTAATTAGAACGAAAAATAAATGGCTCCTAGACCTCGCAAACGCTTTGGACAACATTGGTTGCGTAGCGAAAAAGTATTAGCTGAAATTATCAAAGCTGCTAAATTACAGCCTAGCGATCGCGTTTTAGAAATAGGTCCGGGAACAGGAATTCTCACTCGTCGTTTGTTAGCAGAAAGCCAAGCTGTAGTTGCTGTCGAACTCGATCGCGATTTATGCAAGAAATTGGTAAAATCTTTCGGATCTCGCGAAAATTTTCTTCTGTTACAAGGCGATATTCTTAACCTCGACTTAGATACCCAACTAACAGATTTTCCCGCTTTCCAAAAGCCAAACAAAGTTGTTGCGAATATTCCCTACAACATTACAGGTCCAATTCTCGAAAAAGTCTTAGGAAAAATTGCTCAACCCGTAACTCCAGCTTACGATTTAATTGTCTTATTAATTCAACAAGAAGTAGCCGAAAGAATTTGCGCCGATCCAAGTTCAAAAACATTCGGTGCATTATCCGTCAGAGTTCAGTATATAGCCGAACCAGAATTAATCTGTAACGTACCAGCAAAAGCCTTTTATCCACCTCCGAAAGTAGACTCAGCCGTCGTGAGATTATCTCCCCGTAACTTTCCCATTCCCGCAGCCAACCCCAAACAACTAGAAAAATTGGTCAAAGTTGGCTTCGCTAACAAACGGAAAATGTTACGAAATAATTTAAAAGGATTAACAGATAGCGAAATTTTGTCTCAATTGCTGGAACAATTAGAAATTAATCCCCAAGTTCGTGCTGAAAACCTTAGCGTCCGAGATTGGGTCAACCTGAGTAATAAGTTAAAAATCTAAGATGCGTTCTTATTGTTTAATTGCGCCTGCGAAAATTAATCTATATTTAGAAATTATCGGCTCTCGTCCCGACGGGTTTCACGAATTGGTAATGCTGCTACAAAGCATCGAATTAAGCGATCGCGTTTATCTCCATGCTAACGGGATCGACGATATTCGCATCCACTGTCAGCATCCCGAAGTACCTTCACAGCCAACCAATCTTGCTTATAAAGCTGCTAAATTAATGGCAGACCAATTTCCCGATATTTTCGCCAACTACGGGGGAATGGAAATTACCATTGACAAAAGAATTCCCGTAGCCGCAGGATTAGCCGGAGGTTCAACTGATGCGGCGGCGGTATTAGTTGGGATAAACTTAATGTGGCAGTTGGGACTGACTCAACCAGAATTACAAGAATTAGCCGCCTTACTCGGTTCGGATGTACCATTTTGTATTTCTGGGGGAACAGCGATCGCCACAGGAAGAGGCGAACAACTTGATGCAATTAATTCCCCTCCTTCGCTGTTCGTAGTTTTAGCAAAATATCGGAATATCAGCGTTTCTACAGCTTGGGCTTATCAAACTTATCGCCAAAAATTCGGTCACGAATACATCATCGATCCCGACGTTATTCGTTCGCGAATTATTGAGATTCATTCTAGTCCATTAGTCAACGCGATTAGCCATAAACATAGTGCCAAAATTGGTCAATTACTGCACAATGACCTGGAAAGAGTTGTTTTACCAGCTTATCCTCAAGTCGAACAATTACGAAACGCTTTCGCTGACGCTGGAGTTTTGGGAACAATGATGTCTGGTAGCGGTCCGACAGTTTTTGCTCTCTGCGAGTCAGAAACTCACGCTCAAGAGGTAAAACGAAAAGTAAGAAGTGTAATTCCTGACTTTGAGTTAAAGTTTTGGATTACTAGGTTGTCTAGCGCTGGAATTAGTGTGACTTAGGGGGATTGGGGACTTGGGGACTGGGGATTGGTGATTGGTGAGGTGGGGATTGGTGAGGTGGGGACTGGGGACTGGGGATTGGGGATTAGGGATTGGTGAGGTGGGGACTGGGGACTGGGGATTGGGGATTAGGGATTGGTGAGGTGGGGAGGTGGGATATATGGAAGATAAAGGTTTTGAGAGTTTGGAGTTTTACCAAGATAGCTTAAAATTGCTCCAGGCAGCTTATCGGTTAGCCGATAATTTACCCCATCACGAACGCTACAATTTAAGCGATCAACTACGGCGATCGGCTTGCAGTATTTTACTGAATATTGCCGAAGGTTATGGACGGTATCATTATCTCGATCGCTTACGTTTCCTTTATACTGCTCGTGGTTCCTTTGCAGAAACAATGAGTGCTTTTATAATTGCAGAAAACCTGGGATATTGCACTAAAGAGCAATTGAACTGGGTCAGCCAGCTTAAAACCCAAATTGAAAGAAATCTTAACGGTTATTGTCGTTTTGTTCGTTCACAACAGCAGGGTAGTGAGGAATACGGCGATCGCTATTTAAAAGATTAACCACTCACAAAAGCATTATTCAATCCCCAATCCCCAATCCCCAATCACCAATCACCAATCCCCAATCCCTAATATGTCTAATCCTGAAGAACAAACAAAAACTAAATCTTTAGAAACCGTGACTTCCAATGTCGGTCCCGGACGCTGTTTGGTAGGTTCCTTGATTTCCGGCGGTTTCGGCTTTGCTTTATATTCGTTAACCTCGGCGATCGCGCAAACTTTTGCTGATAAACCGATCGCTTCTACCAATCCTACTGCAATTAGTATCTCGGTGGCGGTTCGTACTTTGGTTGTTGGTGTAGCAGCTTTGGGAACTGGTGTATTTGCTTTAGTTGCTGTTGGTTTGATTGCGTTAGCTATCCAATTATTTCTTGAACAGTCGAAGAAACCAACAGCAGACGAAAATTAGACAAACTGATTTCTGTGTAAAGTTGTTTCACCGCAATTTGGTATCCAAGCTACCCATTCATCTACACAAGTTTGACAAAGTATTAATGCTTCGTCGTGACTGTAGGGATGGGGAAGTTCGCGCAGTTTGACCCAGGTATCTGTTTGCGGTTCTGGGTTTGGTAGCCAGTCGCTCTTCGATTGCATCGATGAGTCGTGAGATTTTCCTCGAACAAGTTTTAGATGTTTCATTTGGCGATCGCTCTATTCTTCTCAGACAGTTTCCTCGCATCTTCACGCTTGCAAACTGCCGTTCAACGCTAAATTGATTGAATTTCTGTAACAATCGCTACAGAAATTATTTTCTGTATTCAAAGTTACAAAATATCTGAGGCAGGGTCAAGAAACTGTCTCAGAACTTTACAACCAAAGGAGTGAAACTAACAAAGCGAGCAAAATCCCCTAGCTTGAGGTGGAAACTGTAACTTTCCAGAAGAGTAAAGTCAAGACAAAAGGTTTTGAGAAAGAATATACTGAAACATCGAACAGCGATCGCCGAGCATCAGCAGAAACTTCTCTTAAATTATGGTACTTTCAGAAAAATAGCTTCTGGTGCGAAAATAAGCTAATTATAGAGTATCAAGCGGTGTCGATCGGCTTGTTGTTGAGTAATGACTGCGATCTTAAACAAATAATTATGGCTGCATCTAACTTTCCTATTATAGAAATTGAAGGTGAGGAATTTATTTCTGCATCTGACGAACAAGCAGAACTCATTGAGCAACTCTTAGCAATTGGGACAGCACTTTCGAGTACCCAAGATTTAGAAGAAATTCTACAGCTAATTTTATCTAAGAGTAGAGAAATAACCTCTAGCGATGCAGGTAGCGTTTATTTACTTGACAAAACTGATGCTATTCCCAAATTATTGTTTAAAGCATCGCAAAACGATTCACTCAGTAATGCTTCTTTTCGGGAATTTGCTGTACCTCTGACACCAAAAAGTTTAGCCGGATACGTGGCGCTGACTGGAAAAACTTTAAACATCCCCGATGCCCAAAATTTATTACCTAATCTACCTTATCAATTAGACCGTAGTTTCGATCGCAGTTTTTCTTATCGTACTCGTTCTGTGTTAGTCTTGCCGATGCAAGATGCAGAAGGCGAAATTATTGGCGTACTTCAACTAATTAACCGCAAACGGAGATCGGACATTATCGTTACTCCCGAAAATGCTCTCGAAGTAATACAGCCTTATTCCGAATGGGAAGAAAGAATTCTGCGATCGCTAGCCTCTCTCGCCGCTATTTCCATTGAAAGAAATATACTTCAAGATAGTATTGAAAATCTCTTTGAAAGTTTTGTCCGTGCTTCAGTCGAAATTATCGAACGCCGCGATCCTACTACTTCGGGACATTCTGAAAGAGTCGCTAAATTAACTGTAGCCCTAACCCAAGAAATAAATAGTATCGCCAACGGCAGTCTGGGATTGATGAAATTCAGCGATCGCCAAATTCAAGAAATTCGCTATGCTGCTCTTTTACACGATTTTGGCAAAGTTTGCGTTCCCGAAACAATTCTCAACAAACGCCAAAAACTTTACCCAGAACAACTCCAAGTCATTCGTCAGCGCTTTGCTCTCGTCCAGCGTACCTTAGAAAGAGAATGTGCCGAAAAAAAATTCCAGTATCTACTGAATAATCAATTTCCCCAGCCTCACAATCTTAGCGATAATTGTCCTCACTGCCAACAAATAAGACAATTAGATACCAACTTAGCCGCCACGATCGAAAAATTAAATCATTTCTGGGAATTATTAATCCAACTCAACGAACCACAACCATTAAAAAATCAAGAAATTACCGCTTTGAGCGAAGAAGTAGTCGCTTCCCTAACAGCCCTTTTGCAATACACCTATCAAGACATTGATGGTAAAACTAAACCTCTGGTTACACCCGAAGAAATGGAACAACTGTTAGTTCCTTTTGGTAATTTAACCATCTCCGAGCGTCAAGCGATCGAAGCTCACGTTACCTACTCCTACGAATTTCTGAACCGCATTCCTTGGACAAAACAGCTTGAAAATATCCCGATTATCGCCTACAGACACCACGAAAAACTCGATGGTAGCGGCTATCCTCTCGGTTTGACAACTTCCGAAATTCCTTTACAAACGCAAATTCTCACCATCGCTGATATTTACGACGCTCTCACTGCCGCCGATCGCCCTTATAAGCGCCCTTTAGCTGTCGATATCGTCCTGAAAATTTTACACGAAGAAGCTAGCAAAAACAAAATCAACTTTGATTTAGTGCAACTCTTCGAGCAACGACAAGTTTATCAAATTCTCGGACACCAACTATAGCAGCGAACAGTGAACAGCGATCGCCAGTCAATTCAGACAAATGACATCCCACCCCAGACAAACAACAGACAAACAGCTAACTTTGCAATTCTTATTTTTCCTCCCACTTTTCCCCCATAGATTCCCCAGTGTTTCCACAAACGATTTTCACATTTTCCACAATTTACCCAAGCTTTTCCACAAGCAAATACGGTAACATCAATACTTCATTGAGGAACTGTGGGATAAAGGCGAGATTCTCAATAAACCTCCTTTGGCACGCAGTTTTAATTAAGTTATGTAACAAAAAATGCCCTCAAATAGCGATTCTGTCGTAAATCTTTATTTTTCCTAAAGAGTTCTGTAACATTTCGCAGCATTGACAACCCCACCCCCCCTTGGTTGAAAATAGTGCGACCAGCAAATAAATATTTTCCCCAAAGCTGGCTCGAAGCCAAACCCAAGCGAAGCCAGTAAAAAGGTTCATTGTCCTTATTTCGTCAGCACCTATCTACTTAACGACTAACTTCTATAAAAAACTTCACCAGAGGTAAATATGAACGCGAACATCAGCATCTTGGCAGAAATACCCGAAGATTTACACAAATCTCTGAAAAACTACCTCGACAAACATCCTAACTGGGATCAAGACAGGGTATTTGCAGCCGCCCTCTCTTTGTTTTTAATGCAAAACGGCAACCATCAACCCTCTAACTCATCGCCAAACTATCAAACCTGCGCCCGTATTTATCTAGAAACCCTCTTTCAGCAGTAGAGATGGCTTTTTCAGGGGAGATAGGGAGGATCTCCCCTCTCTACTAGCAACGCAACACCCGCTAATCGTAAAATTGGAAATCGTCACCTTAACGAAACAACGTGCTAGATACTTTAATTATCGGAGCGGGAATTAGCGGTTTAAGCCTCGCTCATAACTTAAAACAAAACCAAAAACAGATTTTAGTCACCGAAAGCCAAGGGCGAGTTGGTGGGAATATTACTAGCAATCAAGCAGGTGAATTTCTCTGGGAAGAAGGTCCGAATAGTTTTGCACCCAACCCAGCCCTGTTGAAACTAGCAGTAGATGTCGGGTTAAAAGATGACTTAGTTTTAGCCGATCGCAAATTACCTCGTTATGTCTACTGGCAAGGTAAACTAATTCCAGTACCGATGAGTCCCCCAGCCGCGATTACTACCAATTTACTGAGTACGTCGGGAAAACTGCGGGCTTTGTTCGGTGCATTAGGTTTTGTACCTCCACTCGTCGGGAAACCAGAGGAAGAAACCGTAGCTGAGTTTTTCCAGCGTCATTTAGGTGCAGAAGTCACCAACAGGTTAGTATCTCCCTTTGTTTCGGGAGTTTATGCAGGGGATGTAAATCAACTCAGCGCCCAATCTGCCTTTGCGCGTATGGTTAACCTGGTTGATGTTGGTGGTGGTTTACTAGCAGGGGCGATACTTTCTAGACGAGGAAAACCCAAACCCAAACCAGATCCTAACCTTCCTCAAACCAAACCGGGCGAATTAGGTTCTTTTCGCGAAGGTTTGCAAATGTTACCCCAAGCTATAGCGTCTCGCTTAGGGGATGCAGTGAAACTGAATTGGACTTTAAACGAATTACGTCGTACTCCCGAGCAAAATTACCTCGCTACGTTTGACACTCCCGCAGGACAACAGCAAATCGAAACTCGCTCAATTGTCCTGACTGTACCAGCTTACGTCGCCGCTAACTTGTTACAACCGCTTCAAGAAAAAGTTAGTCAGGCTTTAAGAGAAATTTCTTATCCGCCCGTCGCTTGTGTGGTGGTATCCTATCCGAAAAATGCTTTCAAACGCCCCTTAGATGGCTTTGGTAACTTGATTCCGCGAGGACAGGGTGTTCGTACCCTCGGCACAATTTGGTCGTCTACGCTCTTTCCAGGGCGCACTCCGGAAGGGTGGCAAATGTTGACAAATTTCATTGGTGGTGCTACCGATTTAGAAATTGGCGAACTGGAGGAAGAGGCGATCGCGCAAGCAGTCCAGAAAGATTTAAGTAAGATTTTAGTTAAGCCAGAAGTGTCACCAAAAGTCTTGGCTGTGCATTTATGGAAGCGAGCAATTCCTCAGTATAATTTAGGACATCAGCAGCGATTAGCCACAATTTTTGCGGGATTAGAAGAATTGCCCGGATTATTTTTATCTGGTAATTATTTAGATGGCGTATCTTTAGGTGACTGCGTGCGTCGCGGCATGGAAAAAGCCACTGAGGTAGAAGATTATTTAGCCGTTAATTGAGCTAATTTTTGCTTGTCATTCTGAGCGCTTTCTTGTCATCCTGAGCGCTTTCTTGTCATTCTGAGCGCCTTCTTGTCATTCTGAGCGCTTTCCTGTCATTCTGAGCGCCTTCTTGTCATTCTGAGCGCTTTCCTGTCATTCTGAGCGCCTTCTTGTCATTCTGAGCGAAGCGTTCGCGTAGCGTTCTCCGTTGCGAAGCTTCTCGCGAAGCGAGTAGGAGTAGAATCTCCGAGATCCTTCACTTCGCTCAGGATGACGTAATTACTTAATTACCAATAAATTACCAGTAGCTAGGAATTAAGATACTTGCTGTAAGTAAGACTATAAGTATTTTACCTAGGGAAATCCTGAGACTCGTAATCCCTCACGGCTAATTGTATGATAACCACCGATGAGATTATTTTTTTTCCTAATCGATGACTGAAGAAATACAAACTCCTAACTTAGTTATTCCTAAACTAATTGTTGGCTTAGGCAACCCGGAACCAAAATACGACCAAACCAGACACAATATTGGCTTTGAAGCTGTTGATGCTTTGGCGAAATTGTGGCAGGTTTCCTGGAGCGAAAATAAGCGTTTTCAAGGATTATTTGCCGAAGCTAGATTTCGCGGAGAAAAAGTTTATTTGCTCAAACCCCTTACTTATATGAATCGTTCGGGAAAGTCGGTGCGGGCTGTATACGATTGGTATAAGTTGTCCCCAGAGTCGGTATTCGTTATTTATGACGATTTGGCTTTACCTGTGGGGCGGTTACGGTTGCGGCTTTCGGGTTCGGCTGGGGGACATAATGGGATGAAATCAATTATTTCTCATTTGGGGAGTCAAGATTTTCCTCGTTTGCGAGTTGGTATTGGTGAAGCTGCTGGAGAAAAGGATACAGTTGCTCATGTTTTGGGTAAGTTTTCGCCTGGGGAAAAGAAGGTAATTGCGGAAGTTCTTAATTTGGTGGTTGATGCGACTGAGTTGAGTTTGAAGCAAGGGGTGGAGAAGGCGATGAGTTTGTACAATGGTCGCAGCGTCGAGTGATATTTGAAATAATTTGTGCGCTGGAGTTTGCGATGATTCGACTGAGTACACCTGATGATGCGATCGCACTAATTACTTTAGCTGAAAAGACTGGACTATTTGATATGAGCCAACTTCAGCAACTTGATGAAATGCTGGCTGATTACTTCGATGATAACAGTAATGGATCTCGCTTTTGGATTACTGACAACGACGACGAACCAGTGGGAGTCGCCTACTGCGAGATCGAACCAATGACTAATCAGACGTGGAATCTACAATTGATCGCTATCCGACCCGACCGACAGAGACAAGGACGCGGTACCCTACTCCTAGGCTACATTGAACAAATTTTAACAGCACGAGGTGGGCGCGTGTTGCTGGTAGAAACGTCGGGGCTGCCAGAATTTGAGCGCACGCGGGCGTTCTATCGCAAGTGCGGTTACAACGAGGAAGCACGAATTCGCGACTTCTATGAAACGGGTGATGACAAAATTGTTTATCGCAAGGTGCTAACCGCTTAAGAAAACTGGCAAAAAGAGGATTGGATTATCATTTTTGTACTTACTTGAAAGTAATAAGAGGGCTAAAGCCCTCACTACAAACTGAATTAGAAGCGATGACCGATACCAAATTGTAATTTGCTGCTACCTTGGTCGTTAATTCCAAAATCGGCGCGAAGGATACCAATAGGTGAATTTACTCGCACACCAGCCCCATAACCAAAGCCGCTACCTGGTTTATCTCTGGCTGTTCCGGGTTCTCCGGGTACGGTATCTCCGGAACCGAGGTCGCTTGCAAAGTCGGCGAAAACAACGCCTCCAACGGGGGAGTCGAAAATCGGGAAGCGATATTCGGCGGAAGCGAGGACGTAACTGCGACCGCTAGCAACTTCACCGCTACCATAACCACGGACGGAGTTTAAGCCGCCGAGGTTGAAGGCTTGATATGGAGGTAAATCGCCGATAGTTGTACCACCTTGGATGTTGAAGGCTAAAACTTCGGGGCTGTCTTGACCGAGTAAATTAACTTTGGTGTAATTGCTGTAACTGGCTTGGAGGCGGTTCATAAAAATGCTGCCGCTACCGACGGGAATTGATTGTTCGCTGCTAATTTGGAAGCGAGAACCAGAGGTGGGATTGATGGGGTTGTCTCGTTCGTCTTGCGATAAACCTGCGCGAATGGTTACGAGGTCGTCAATACCGTTTTCGCTGTAGGAGAGGCGGTTTCCTTGTTCGTCTACGGGGGAAAGATTTCCTTCGCTGTCACGAATGCTGGTACGAGTGTAGTTAAGTCCTAAAGATCCGTCCCATTCGCCGACTGGTTGTGCAAAAGTGACACTACCACCAAATTTACCTTCTCTGGCGCGATCGCCATTTGGTAAGTTTACTTCATCGTCGAAGGTGGAGGAAGCGTTACGACGACGAAAGGCACTGATTTCATAACCTGGATTGTCGGGATTACTGCTACGATAAGGGCTACCGTAGCTGGTTTCAAATTGAAAGTCTCTTGTACCTACTTTTAAGTCAAGGGAGATGTTTTGATTAATTCCGCCAAAGTTGCGATCGTTGTAGTTGAGTGTCCCAAAAAGTCCGGTGGTTTGATTGTAACCGCCTCCAGCATTGATGGCGCGGGCGGCTGCTTCGATTAAATTGTAGGTGATATCGACTTTGTTTGCGTCGCCGTTGAGGTTGATGTCTGCTTGTTGGAATAAGCCAGTACGATATAAATTACCTAGGTCGTCTTGGACGGTTTCTAAGCGAAAAACTTCACCTGGTTTAATCTGTAATTGTTCTCTGACAAAGGATTCGCGGGTTCTCCCGTCGGTGGGTTCTCCTTCTTTGTCGAGAAAGCGAATCTGGATATCACCTATGACACCTTCAGCTACTTCGATGTTAAGAATTCCATTCGGCTGAGGTTGGACGAGGGAAACTTGGGCGAGAATATAGCCATTATCTTTGTACCATTGAGTCAAAGCTTTCACACCTCGATCGAGGGTAGTCGGACTAACTTCTTTACCCAGTTGACTTTGAAAGAAAGATTCCGCTACATCTTGGGGAAGAACCTTCGCATTAGATAATTTTAGCGATCGCACCACAATCGGTTCTACTTCAAAGACAATATCCCAGCCGTTTTGATTGCTATTACTACTTACTCTCGCATCAGCAAATAAACCTGTCTTCAAAATCGCTGTCACATCGCTTTCTAGCTGAGTTTGGCTAGTGGAATCACCAATTTGCGTCCTAATTTCCTTGAGGACAATTTCTTGTAACTCTTTACTTCCACCCACCACCCGGATATTAGTCGCCCTTACTACTAAATCATCAATTGTCGATCTTGGCGCTTCACCACCAATTCCTTGACTTGGTTTCGGTTTGGGTTGAGAAAATTCTGGGGTTGTATCTACCACCGTGTTTGGTTTTGCTGTCGAGGAGGATACTTCTGCTGACGGTGATGAAGTCTCAACTGGCACGATATAATCCTTAGCTGATGTCACATTTGCAGGTTGAACTTCAGCTACCGCGTATGTTTGTTGAGCAAATTCCCCAATTATTAATCCCGCGAAAGTAAAAATAGCTAATTTATAGACTTGCATATAACCTCAACTCAAGATACAACTGTTTGTGCTTTTTGTTACTCGACTTGGGCTGTATTGTCGGAGTTCCCTTTATCAGTGAACAGTTAGCAGTTATCAGTAACCAGTAACCAGTTAGCGTTTATCAGTTAACAGTTAGTTTATCCCTCTTGTTTTTTATTTTCCTTATCCTCAATCCCATGAAAAGCGCACACCTGACCAATGAGCAGTTACCAGTTTACCCTCGAATACCTAGTTATTCTAATTCCACCTTCTTTAATATTTACCATTGACTGTTCGCCGATAACTGATAACTGAAAACCCTAATTCCCTAATCCCTAATCAACAACTATGAAACTATTGTGTTTAAGTAATGGTCACGGAGAAGATGTAATTGCCGTAAGAATTTTAGAGCAATTGCAACAACAAAATCCAGCTATAGAATTAGCGGCGTTACCTTTAGTTGGTGAAGGTTATGCTTATACGAAATTAGCTATTCCAATTATTGGTAAAGTCCAGAAAATGCCTTCTGGCGGTTTTGTTTATATGGATGGTCGTCAGTTATTGCGCGATGTAAAGGGTGGTTTGTTAAAGTTACTTTTGGCGCAATATAAGGTGGTGCGGAAGTGGAGTAAAAGCGGTGGCAAAATTTTGGCGGTTGGGGATATTGTACCTTTATTGTTGGCTTGGATGAGCGGTGCTGATTATGCTTTTGTGGGTACGGCGAAATCGGAATACTATTTACGTGATGAGGCTGGATGGTATCCGAAAACGTCTAAATGGGAACGCTTTTCGGGGTCGGTTTATTATCCTTGGGAACGCTGGTTGATGAAGGGAAAACGCTGTCAGGGTGTGTTTCCTAGAGATTCTTTGACTGCACAAATGTTGCAAAAATGCAAGATTAAAGCGTTTGATTTGGGTAATCCCATGATGGATGGAATTTTCCCAGCAAATTCTGCGCCAATTTTTTATAATAGCAATTCGGAAGAAAGAGAATTAGGGCGATCGCTAAAAGTTCTCCTTCTCCCTGGATCGCGCGATCGCGAAGCTTATCAAAATTGGGAGTTGATTTTACAAGCGATTTCCGGGGTTATGGTGACTTTTCGCGAACGATCGCCAGTATTTTTGGCGGCGATCGCACCTTCTCTGGATTTAACCCAATTGCAACAAATTTTACTCGCTTCGGGGTGGATATCTAAGCCTCTTAGTTTACTGGAAACGCCGATTTCTGACTCGGAAGCGTTGGGGTTTAGCCAAAAAAATGCTACTTTACTGTTAACTCAGAATGCTTATCATGAGTGTTTGCTGGCTGCGGATGTGGCGATCGCGATGGCTGGTACTGCTACAGAACAGTTTATCGGTTTGGGTAAACCCGCGATCGCTATTCCTGGTAAGGGTCCTCAGTATACTTACGCTTTTGCAGAAGCGCAAACTCGTTTACTCGGTCCTTCCCTAACCTTAGTTAAAAATCCCGAACGGGTTGCTAATACAATTAAAGCAATTTTAAGCGACCCCGATCGAATTCAATTAATTGCGGAAAATGGACAACAGCGTATGGGACAACCGGGTGCGGCTGCAAGAATTGCTAATTTCTTAAATGAAAGTTTAGCTGGTAATTAAATAAGCAAAACCCGGTTTTGTGTAAAACCGGGTTAGTTATACTGGTTTTAATTGCATTTACAGCGTATTTTCATCCTTAAGGATTAATTTGACTTGCTCGTAATTGCAAGAAAAATTTGCCTTTCTGGGTTGATTTAATTTAAATTATTCTTAAGCGTTCTTGGTTACTAAACCCCAGATGAAAATTACTACAATCGCACCAATAATCGCTGTAATTATTCCTCCTATGGATAACGCACCTGCTGTCCCTACCCCGAAGATTAGTTGACCCAGAAATCCACCGACGAAAGCACCGAGGATACCTAATCCAATTGTAGCGAGGATACCGCCGCCTTGGTGTCCGGGGTAAATAGCTTTTGCGATCGCACCTGCAATCAAACCTAAAATAGCCCAAGCAATAATGTCGCCAATCATAAATTTTTCTCCTTTTTTTGTTTTATCTACTTGTGTTTTTGTTACTTTAAACTTATCAATTTTCTTTCTCTAGCTACCTCTATCAAACGAAATAACCAAAAGATAGAGAAACTAGCTCATTTGGCTGCAAGCGGCACTTCTTTAGATAGAGAGATTGTTGCTTTTGTGCCTATTTTTTGATTTTTCCTAAAAAAAAATGGGTAAGTTAAATTAAAGTAAAGGTTTAAATAAAGTTAACTTGAATTGTTTAAAGGCTTTAAATTTCAAAAACTTTAATTTTCAAGTAGCAAAATATACAGGTAATTAATAATCCAGATTTAAATTAAATCGAAGAATAATCCCGGCGGCTAGTTCAGATTTACCAACTGTTGTTAATACTGCGGAAGAATAAATAATTTCAGGAGAAAAATAAAGATTTCTTACTGGATTGGAATCAAAGGCGATTTTTCTGTTGGAAATTGAAGATATCTGATATAATTAAAGGTTAGCAAGGTAATTTAGCAAGTTAAAATTAACTTTCTAGTCAATAAATTTTTCCGATGAAACTAAGTTTATGTGCGATTGTTAAGAATGAAGAAAAAAACTTGCCTAAATGCCTACTTAGTGTTAAAGAACTGATAGACGAAATCGTAATTTTAGATACAGGTTCGAGCGATCGCACAGTGGAAGTAGCGAAAAGTTTCGGCGCAAAATTGTCTCATTTTCAATGGTGCAACGATTTTGCTGTGGCTCGCAACGAAGCCCTGAACTACGTGGAAACAGAATGGGTATTAGTATTAGATGCAGATGAAGTCCTCGAACCGAAAATCATTCCTCAAATCAAACAAGCAATCAAGAATCCAGATTATTTAGTTATTAATTTACTGCGACAAGAAATAGGAGCAAGGCAATCTCCTTATTCTCTAATTTCTCGCTTATTTCGTCGTCACCCAGCAGTAAGATTTTCTCGTCCCTATCATGCAATAATCGATGACAGCGTTAACCAATTATTACAACAAGAAAATCATTGGCAAATAGTTTCTTTACCAGAAGTAGCAATTTTGCACTATGGTTATCAACAAACAGCGATCGCGTCACAAGATAAGTACAATCGCGCTCAAAAAATCATGGAAGGCTACTTAGCAAATAATCCCGACGATGCTTATATTTGTAATAAATTAGGAGCCTTGTATCTGCAAATAAATCGATTAGCATCAGGAATTGAATTACTGCAACGAGGTTTAAAATCCCCAGAAATCGAACCAGCCGTGACTTACGAACTACATTATCACCTGGGGAACGCTTGGATCGAACAACAAGACTTTAACCAAGCCGCATTGCACTATCAAAACGCGATCGCACAACCAATCTTACCTCAATTAAAACTCGGAGCCTACAACAACCTCGGTAGTTTGCTAAAAACCGCCGGACAATTAGAAATGGCAAAAAAAGCTTACCAGACAGCCTTAAAAATCGACCCCAACTTTGCACTAGGTTACTATAACCTCGGCATAACCCTAAAAACCAGAGGACAGATGGATGAAGCGATCGCCTGTTACCAAAAAGCGATCCAACTCGAACCCAACTACGCCCAAGCATACCAAAACTTAGGAGTTGCCCTGCTAAAAATCGGTCAAGTAGCAGCCAGTTTAAAAGCATTTGAAAAGGCGATCGCCCTATTTTCATCTCAAAACCCACCCGAAGCCGAACGCTTACAAAACAGCTTAGAAAAAATGGGCTTATTCTCACCAAAAAGCTCCCGTCTCAGACAGGAGCTTTTTGATTAAAACTGCTATTCTATCCAAACAAAAACCTAGTCAAGGTTAGGCATAGAGAGAACAGGCTCATTAGTGCGATCGATACCTCGTTCAAAACCAGCAGCCGCAGCACGAGCGCGACCTGCGTGCCAGAAGTGACCGACCAAGAAGAAGAACGCCAAAACAAAGTGAGAAGTAGCTAACCAAGCACGAGGATTAACGTAGTTAAACGAATTAGGCTCAGTAATAATACCACCCACAGAATTGAGCGAACCGTTAGGAGCATGAGTCATGTACTCAGCCGCACGGCGCAATTGCCAAGGTTGAATATCATTTCTTAGCTTGTCAATATCCAAACCATTTGGACCGCGTAAAGGTTCTAGCCAAGGACCGCGGAAGTCCCAGAAACGCATAGTTTCACCACCGAAGATAATTTCACCAGTGGGAGAGCGCATCAGATACTTACCTAAACCAGTGGGACCTTGGGTAGAAGCAATATTCGCACCCAAAGCTTGGTCTCGTGCTAAGAAGACAAAAGATTGAGCTTGAGAAGCTTCTGCATTAGTCGGACCATAAAACTCACTCGGATAAGCGGTGTTATTGAACCAAACATAGAAAGAAGCAATGAAGCCCATTAAGGACAGAGCGCCCAAGCTATAAGAAAGATAAGCTTCACCAGACCAGATGAAAGCGCGACGCGCCCAACCAAAAGGCTTGGTAAGAATATGGAAAATACCGCCAGCGATGCACAACAGACCAATCCAGATGTGACCGCCAATAATATCTTCCATATTGTTAACGCTGACAATCGAGCCATCGCCACCAAAAGGAGACTTCAGCAAGTAACCAAAGATTACCGCCGGATTCAACGTTGGATTGCTAATAATCCGCACATCACCGCCACCTGGTGCCCAAGTGTCGTATACGCCGCCAAAGAAAGTGGCTTTAAACACCAGTAGCAATGCACCGATTCCCAAAATAATCAAGTGGAAACCGATAATACTGGTCATTTTGTCTTTATCTTTCCAGTCGTAACCGAAGAAAGAAGAATATTCTTCTAATACTTCCGGACCGCGTACCGCGTGATAAATACCTCCCAAACCGAGAACGGCGGAAGAAATCAAGTGCAATACGCCAACGACAAAATAAGGGAATGTATCGATTACTTCGCCACCAGGACCTACACCCCAACCGAGGGTAGCCAGGTGAGGAATCAAAATTAAGCCTTGTTCGTACATAGGCTTTTCTGGGATAAAGTGAGCGACTTCAAACAAAGTCATCGCACCAGCCCAGAAGACAATCAAGCCAGCGTGAGCGACGTGAGCGCCCAAAAGCTTACCAGAAAGGTTGATTAAACGGGCATTACCTGCCCACCAAGCAAAACCGGATGATTCTTGATCGCGACCAGCGCCAGCGACCATTGTACTATTAGAGAGCGTTACCACGTGGTAATACCTCC
>NZ_JAAHBQ010000085.1 GCF_020144665.1 Oscillatoria salina IIICB1
GTTCTAAATTAATTGCCATGTTCTGAAATCTCTAATAGATTCTTGGTTTTGAGCAAAAGTGAATTGGTGATTTTTTGTAGCTTATAAATTACCACAAAAGGCGAAAAATAAATAGCGGCTTTTACTTTTCTTATTACTCAAAAGTTTCCGCCGCTTTCTATTACCAAATCAGGTAGCACTTGCTACTGTACAATTGAAATTCCTGCGGTATCTTTCAGGCGACCTTGTACGCCCCAACCTCCCATAGGAAAGGTTTCTGTGACTCCCATCCACAGTTCATTTCTTCCTTGTTTTAGTGGCAAATACACCGTATCATAGTAACCAACCGTGCCTAAAAAGCGATAATCTCTTGAGCGAAAAGTATCACTGCCACTATATACCAGTTGGTCATTTAAGTAAACTTTTACTTGGTCGCTAAAGCCAAATTCTAGTGGCTTCATTTGGTCGCGTTCTGAATTAATGATTGTGCGAACAAAAATTGTATCTTTTCCTTCAGCAAAACGGTCTGCTTTGGCTAGGTTTAGCAATCCCATGCGCTCAGTGCTAAGTTTTTCCCAACTCAATTGTTGCTTTTCGTTGGCACTTAAATTAACTTTACCTTCTAAAGTTTTTCCATCAAAAGCATTTGAAACAAACCAAGAATTAATAGTTCCCGCGGGGACGGGTTCTAACTCTGGGGCTTGTCCTTTTAAAGGTGGGTTACTAACGCTGGTATAAGTAAAGTTGGCAAAATGCCCTGGCGCAAAATTTTCGACAATTAAGCCGACTTTCCCTGGTTCGAGTTCACGCTTCATGTCGTGGATAAACAAAACTGGCTCATTCATATCATCGACATAAACTTCGCCTTGCTCTCCAGAAACCACAACTTTAACATGAATCCACTCATTGAAAGGATATTCAATGGGAACGCCAAATCCGTCACCATAATATAGTTGCCAGCCAGTAACTTTATTAAAGACAGGCGAATATTGATTAGCATCAGGATTACCTGATTGGTGGGGTCGCATATAGAACTTTTCATAGTTTTCTAAGTCCTGTATACGCCACAGCGTCCCAATAAAACCTCGTGCTTTGTCGAAGGCAACATCATACTCAATAATGCCATCGAGGAAGTTAGAGTCTTGAACAACAGCAAAACCTCCTTTGAGGAAGAGACTTTGTTGACCCAAGTAATTCTCTACTTTACTTTCCTCGGCATCGATTTCCCAGCGAGTCGAGTCAAAGGGGATGACTTGGCTCGCTTGAAGGGGTTGGCTATAGGAATAACCTACTGTCAAGAGAATAAAGACAAATATTCCGATTAAGTATCGCTTAAGTTTTATCATCTTGCCCACTCTTTTTGCAAGAGACCTAAATTAATTTACGTCAAGTCATGCTCATTCTACCCCGTAGTTTACCATTTATAGCTTTTGTCAAGAAAAGCTTATACTTAGGTACTCTTGAGATTCCTAGAGTGTTAAGAGTGAAATATCAAAACCTACTTTTCCTACTTTTCCTACCTTTCCTACTTTTCCTACCTTTCTGACTTTTCCTACTTTCGTAGATTTGTGCAGAAAATATGTACTTATTCGTCTCGCTTTTAGCTAAAGTTAAAGCAGCAAAAACGACTTGGCTAGGGGTCGGTCGGGAAAAAGAATAAATTATCGTTTTTGGGGGACGGGAAAGAAAATTGGCGATCGCTACTAGGCAAATGAACAGGATATGGTAAAACGGACAAATAGACTACTGCTTTTTGGACAAGAAATACCCATTGTTCGTTTTTTGCAAAGGAATTCCCCTATGAAGATAGTTAAACTGTTCATCGTACCTCTGTTACTAGCTGTTTTCACCAGTTTTATTATTATTAGTTGTTCTCCTTCGGAAGAAACAACTACGTCCACGACTGGAGAACCTACCACTACAGAAAGTGCCTCGGTAAATGAGTCAGCACTGGAGGTGAATGTTTTTGAGGCTAGCGAAAAGGGCGTTTTAGTGTTATCGTCACTGATTGAAGGTGAAAACGAGGCGATTTTGGTTGATAGCCAGTTGTTGCTGAGTGAAGCTGAACGCTTGGCTGACCAAATCGAGACTTCAGGTAAAGAGTTGAAAGCAATTTGGATTACTCACGCCCATCCAGATCATTATTTTGGTGTCGAAAAGGTTTTAGAGAAGTTTCCAGAAACTCCAGTTTACTCCACACCAGAAATTGTTGGTGAGATTGAACAGCGTAATCCTCAATTTGTCCAAGGTTTGAAACAAAATTACGGTGATGATGTAACGGGTAATCCCATTGTCCCGGAAGCCTATAACGAAGACTACATCGACTTAGATGGCGAACGTTTGGAAATTATCAAGTTTAATCGAGGTGATACTCCCAATACTACAGGGATTAAAGTTCCCGACGGTACAGTAATCGCGGCAGATGTTCTTTATTGGGGAGTTCATCCATTTTTGGTAGAGGCGGCTACAAAAGAAGCACGTAGTGCATGGTTAACTACTATTGATAACCTGGAAGCGATGAATCCCACTCAAGTTATTCCGGGACACAAAGCGCCTGAGTTTAACTTGAGCAATAGTTTAGAAAGCATTGATTCGATGCGCAAATATCTGAACGATTTCGGAACGATTGTCCAAACAAAAACTAGTGCAGATGAAGCTTTGGCTGCGGTTGAGGAAGCTTATCCAGATTATAAACTTCCGGGCTTTTTCTTGAGACTTAGTACCCAAGCAGCATACCAAAATCAAAGTTAGTTTTCCTAACTTTTGAGTAACGCTGTCACCCCAAAGGGGGCAGTTACACTAGTAAAGCCCGCTTAAGCGGGCTAAATTATTCATCAAAAAAGATAGATAGAATTATTTTTTCTATTTCAGCCAACTAAAAATAAGAATATGACTCAATCTTCTACGTCTCAAAGTCAGGAAAGTATTAAGTTAGATGTTCTGGCGAAAGATGCGACTGTAGCTTTGGTTATTCAGGCGACTGGCTTGGTTTTAACTTATTCGGTACAGGTAATTTTGGCGCGATGGATGGGTAGAACTGAGTATGGTATCTATGAATATACGGTTGCTTGGTCGTTATTGTTGGGCATTCCCGCCGGGTTGGGTTTACCGCGCACGGCTTTGCGTTTAATCTCGGAATATCGAGTGAGAAAAGATTGGGGACGTTTGCGCGGGATTATTCGCGGTAGCTGGTTGGTAACTTTGGTGGCTGGTTTTTTGCTGTGTTTGGGTGCGGCGGGAACTATCTGGTTGGTAAATTACTATCACAGCTTTGTTTATGCGATGCCGATGTTGGTGGGGTTAGGGTTGATTCCGCTACAGGCTTTGGTACAGTTACAGTTGGAAACGGCGCGGGCGTTGGAAGATGTACCATTAGCTTATGCTCCATCGCAAATTGTTTGGCCGATTTTGGTGATTTGCGGGGGATTTTTTCTGCTGCAAACTAACCACCATCTCAATAGTTTGATTATGATTGCTGTGGCGACAGTGATGTTATTTGTGGTGGTGGCGTTTCAGTTATGGTTTTTGCGGGAGAAACTGAATCGCAAAATTGAACCTGCTACTCCAGTTTATGCTTATCGGGAGTGGTTAGCGATCGCTTTGGTCTTGGTTTTGCAGCAGGCTTTCTATATTATTTTGAACCAAACTGATATTATTATGGTCGGTTCTTTGGTGGGTCCGGGGGCGACGGGCATTTATAATGCGGCTGTGAAAACGGCGATGTGGGTGAGTTTCATTTTACAAATTGTCAATATTGTCGCTGCACCTGCGTTTGCAACTCTTTATACTCAAGGAAAGCTTCAGGAGTTACAAAAGGTCGTTTCTACAGTTACGGTGTGGATTTTTTGGCCCTCGCTGGCGATCGCGGCTTGCTTACTGCTTCTCACTAAACCAATTTTAAGTCTTTTTGGCTCTGATTTTCTCGTGGCTAGTCTACCTTTGAAAGTTTTGGTTTTGGGACAGGTGGTCAATGCTATTTGTGGCTCTGTTGGTAGTTTAACAGTGATGACGGGTCATCAAAACAAATCAGTGAAGATTTTTGGTGTTAGTGCTTTAATTAATTTAGTGCTAAACGCGATCGCTATTCCTCGCTTTGGTGCTGTCGGCGCAGCAATGACTACTAGCTTTACAATGGTTGTCTGGAATATCTGGCTGAGTATCTTAGTTGTGCGAGAAATTGGCATTAATCCTTTAATCTTTTATAGTTTCTTCGGTAGAGTAGAGGACTCCACTAGCGAAGAATAAAGTGGTTGCCCCTATTTTTTGCTGAGGCTACAATAAATGAAATCAATTCTCCAATCTTTGTATTTCATTTTACACTTTTAATTTACCAATGGATAAGAAACTATTTCCCGGACTGAATTCCGAAATTTACGAACATCCTTTTGATAGTAAAGCTTTGATTTCTTTGCAAAGGATGCCTGGTGTATCCTTAATGTTTAAAAAAATCAATGAGTACGGTATAGATCGCTTATTTCGCTTTCGGTGTCTGGGTAATGGTTTGAAGGTGAATAGCCGCAATTTCCCCGATATGTATCAGGCATTTATGTCAGCTTGTCAAGTCTTGGATATTTCGCCTATTCCTGAATTATATCTCGTCCATGGTGAAGGTTACATTAAAACTTTTACCATTGGCGTAAATAAATCCATTGTTATTCTGAATATGGATGGATTTGAGTTACTTTCTCCCGAAGAATTAGTTTATGTTTTTGGTCACGAATTAGGACATATTAAAAGTAAACATATGCTCTATCACCAAACCGCAACTGTGCTTCCGGCTTTGGGGAAAGTAATTGCTAATTCTACTCTGGGGATTGGTGGCTTGGCAACTAATGGTGTAGAATTGGCTTTATATCAATGGGTGATGATGGCAAAGTTGACTTGCGATCGCGCAGGATTATTAGCTTGTCAAAATCTAGATGTCGCTACGAGTGCTTTAATTAAACTTGCTGGTTTACCTGGTGAATATATCACCGATCCAGTAGTAGAAGATTTTGTCGCTCAAGCTCGCGAATTTTCAACTTATAATCTTGATAATCTTGATAAGGTAACTAAAATTCTTAGCTTTATTGAAAATATGCGTCCTTGGGCAGTTTTACGCGCTTCTGAGTTATTAAAATGGGTTGATTCGGGCGAATATCAATCTGTACTTATGGGGACATATCTGACTGAAGATTCAACTGATACTATTGATATAGTTGATGATGAAGATGACTCAGAAGAATGGGATTTCTTGGCTTCTTGGGAACCTAGTTATAAACGATCGAATTAAAGTAATAGTTGCAGTAGTGAAAGTAAAACTAAGATCTTCTTTCTGAAGCAATTAAGGCTAGATTTTAGTCAAAATTCTTTCACTACTTAGACATTTAAATAGCAAATATTTTCCTGAATTTAAGCTGAATTTTTGCCAAACTTTTTCTGGGAAATCTTTAATTAAAGTTTGCTTAATTTTTGAAATGCAAGAAAAAGTTAGCTTTGTTGATAAGTTTTAGGAAAAGTTTACATTTTCGGTGAAGCAAAATTTAACATTAATTATTAACATCGCAATCAGTTAACTGCGCTATACTGTTGTAGCAACTAAATAACTAACCAATCGATGCAGTTGCTGGTAAAAATGGTGTATTTTTAGAATCAAGCTATAAAACCCCAAAAATTAACGTTATTATTACTGAGGACAAGAGGGAAATCATGGTGGAAATCAGCGTACCGACCCAAGATAGTTATTTAATTAGCTTAGACCAACAACCAATTCATACCTGCGGTAAAATTCAGCCTCACGGGGTACTTTTTGTTTTATCAGAACCAGAATTAAAAATTAGAGAAGTTAGCAACAATACTTATAGGGTTTTCGGGATTCATCCTGAAGAAATGTTACAAAAAACCCTAGAAGAATTACTCGATCCATTCCAAATGGAGAGAATTAAATCTGGATTAGCTGAAGAAAACTTCGAGTTTATTAACCCAACCAAAGTTTGGGTGAGGAAAAAAGGCGACGAATATGTTATCTTTGACAGCGTATTTCACCGCAACTCTCACGGCGATCTAATTCTGGAATTAGAACCTGCTGTTTCTCAAGAAAATATTCCCTTCCTCAGCTTTTATCATCTTGCAAGAGCATCAATTAATCGCTTAGAAGAGACAGCAAATCTTCAAGAATTTTGCCAAGTTATTGTTAAAGAAGTCAGAAAAGTTACCGGGTTTGACCGGGTAATGTTGTATAAATTTGACGAAGACGGACATGGTGCAGTCATCGCGGAAGAAAAACTAGATAAAATGGAATCTTACCTGGATTTACACTATCCAGAATCAGATATTCCCAAACCAGCAAGACAATTATTTAGTTCTAATTGGATTAGATTAATTCCCGACGCAAAAGCCAAAGCTGTAGAAATTGTTTCCCGCGATCGCGCTAGCGACGAAGCACCACTAGATTTAACTCACTCTATTCTCAGAAGTGCATCGCCCTGTCATTTAGAATACTTGCATAACATGGGCGTAGGTTCTTCCTTAACAATTTCTTTAATTAAAGACAAAAAATTGTGGGGATTGATTGCTTGTCATCATCTTACCCCCAAATATGTTTCTTATGAATTACGCAAAGCTTGCGAATTTTTAGGACGAGTAATCTTTTCGGAAATCTCCGCTAGAGAAGAAACCCAAGACTACGATTATCGCATGAAACTGAGCTATATTCAATCTGCTTTAGTTGATTATATGTCGCAGTCAGAAAACTTTATCGAGGGATTAGTTAAATATCAACCAAATCTACTCGAACTTAGTAATGCTACCGGAGCAGCAATTTATTTTGGCGGTAACTGGACTTTAGTTGGAAAAACTCCCAAAGAAGAAGAGCTAAATTTTTTAGTACAATGGCTGAGAAGCAACGTTGAAGAAGAAGTTTTTGCCACTGATTCCTTAGCAAGTTTGTATTCAGATGCCGAAAAGTTTAAAAATGTCGCCAGTGGATTATTAGCAATTCCCATTTCCAAGAAAAATTACGTGCTTTGGTTTCGCCCAGAAGTAATTCAAACAGTGAATTGGGGCGGCGATCCTAATAAAGCATTTGAAACCATTCGTTCCGAAGGAAACATCCGTTTATCGCCGCGTAAATCCTTTGAACTGTGGAAAGAAACAGTAAGTTTGAAATCTCTACCTTGGCAACAAGTAGAAATTAATGCCGCGCTAGAATTACGCAAAGCAATTATTAATATTGTCTTACGTCAAGCCGATGAATTAGCCCAACTAGCGCAAGATTTAGAACGCTCCAACGCCGAGTTGAAAAAATTTGCTTATGTAGCTTCCCACGACTTACAAGAACCACTCAATCAAGTAGCAAACTACGTCCAGTTGTTAGAAATGCGTTATGAAGAAGAACTCGACGAAGATGCGAAAGAATTTATTGGTTTCGCCGTCGAGGGAGTAAGCTTAATGCAAACACTCATCGACGACGTACTCGCCTACTCGCGAGTGGATATGCAAGCGATCGAGTTTGAACTCACTCAAGTAGAAATAGCACTCGATCGCGCTTTGAGTAATTTACGAGGACGAATTGCCGAAAGTGGGGCAATTATTACCCACGACTTTTTGCCAACTGTGATGGCAGATACTACCCAGTTAATGCAACTGTTTCAAAATCTAATTGGTAATGCAATTAAGTTTCGCAGCCACAAGACACCAGAAATTCACATTGGCGCACAGCGTTTAGAAGATGCTTGGTTGTTCTCAGTACGAGATAATGGAATTGGCATCGAGCCACAATTTAGCGATCGCATCTTCGTCATCTTTCAACGTCTACACACCCGCGACGAATATCCGGGTACGGGTATGGGTTTAGCAATTTGTAAGAAAATTGTCGAATGTCATCGAGGACGCATTTGGGTTGAGTCAGAACTTAGTCAAGGCGCAACTTTCTACTTTACGATTCCGATAGGGGGACGCAAGCGTGAGCTTAGAAACGGACGAAAAGCAGAAAACCATATTTCTGGTTGAAGATAATCGAGGCGATATTCGTCTCATTCAAGAAGCTTTAAAGAATAGTTCCGTACCGCATCAAGTGGTCACGGTGAGGAATGGGATGGACGCAATGGCATATCTTCGCCAAGAAGGAGAATACGCTGATGCAGTCCGTCCAGACCTCATCCTGCTTGATTTAAACTTACCAAAAAAAGACGGTCGCGAAGTTCTCGCAGAAATCAAAGCTGACCCCAAATTAAAGCGTATTCCTGTAGTCGTCCTCACAACTTCTAAAAATGAGGACGACATTTTCCACAGCTATGATTTGCACGTTAATTGTTACATCACTAAATCGCGTAACCTAAGTGAATTGTTTAAAATCGTGAAAGGGATTGAAGAGTTTTGGCTCGAAACCGCAACCCTACCCGGTGAATAAAACCGCATCAAAATTGCATCTGGGGGTAAAAAACCAGGAATGCTCGGAAGTTTGGTTAAAATTTTACTGGTTGAGGATAGCTTGGCAGAAGCTAGACTCTTGCAAGAAGTTCTTAAAGGCGCTCAAATCAAATTTAATTTGGTTCACGTCAAGCGCTTGCAGGATGCTTTAGCACGGCTTCAAGAAGATTATTTTGATGTTATTTTACTCGATTTAACTTTACCTGATAGTGAGGGTTTAAATTCCCTTGCTCCTTTAAATCATCAAGCTCCGAGCATCCCTGTGGTGGTGCTAACTAATACTAATGATGATGACCTCGCTGTCGAAGCAGTGCGACAGGGAGCGCAAGATTATTTGGTTAAGCGAAACATTAACCTCGATGTTTTGGTGCGTTCTCTGCGTTATGCAATTGAACGCAAGCAGGTTTTGGAAACTTTGCGAGCAAATAATCAAGTTTTGGAAATGCGCGTTCGGGAACGCACCGAGGAATTAGCTAAAGCTCAAGAAATTAACCAGCTTAAGTCAGAATTTGTCTCGATGCTTTCTCATGACTTCCGCAATCCTTTGACAACTATTCTGCTTTCCACTGGATTGTTAGAAGATAGCGATAACCAATTAACAAATGAGAAAAAAATTACGCTTTTCCAGCTAATTCGTTCAGCAAGTAATAATATGGCTCGCTTACTGGACGAAGTTCTCCTGCTAGGAAAAGCTGATTCAGGTAAGCTTAAATTTCAACCCAATCTTCTAGATATAGAACAGTTTTGCTGCAAATTAGTTGAAGAATTAAAACTTAGTATTAATCACAAAGAACTTAATTTAGTTTTTGCCAGTCAAGGTAAATTCGATCGGGGATTATGGGATGAAAATTTACTGCGACATATTTTAAATAATTTACTGGCGAATGCGATCAAGTATTCCGGTGAAGGTGGTACAATTAGGTTTGAATTGATTAGCAGTGAAGAAACAGTAATTTTGCGAATTCAAGACTGGGGAATTGGTATTCCGACTGAAGACCAAAAACATCTATTTGAACCTTTTCACCGAGCGAATAATGTTGGCAAAATTCCCGGTACGGGTTTGGGATTGGCAATTGTTAAAATGTGCGTCGAGGCGCATCAAGGAAAGATTACATTTGAAAGTGATGAAGGAGTAGGAACGACTTTTACTGTTAAATTGCCTCTTTTGCAAGAAGCCGCATGAGAGAAATTTTTTCCTATTTGTTACCTTCACGAAACTCAGACTTTAATTGCTCTAGTTCTAAATCTATTTGACTTTTTGGTCTGGTTGAATTAGAGGAAGATTTTTGCTTCGGTGAGTTAGGTTGTTTTTGTTTTCCAGTTTGACCAAATTCTGATTTTATTTCTAGTAACTCTGAATAAATTGGGTTTTGATTTGCAGGTTTTGCCTGGTTTTGTGCAGATGTGGCGACAATTTTCGCTGCGGTTTTTGGCACGGAATTATTAGTCGGAATTTGACTCTGCAAATCTTTAATAATTTCCCCAGCAGTTTGATAGCGGCGATTGGTTCCACCTGCGAGCATTTTAGTGAGAATCTTACCAAGATTATCGCTAACTGGTTCTCGCAAAAAGTCTCGCCAGATCCAGTTTCCGTCGCCGGGATCGAATAAATTCATTGGCGGTACTTCGGTTAATAAATAAATACAAGTAACGCCCAAACTATATAAATCGCTGGCAAAAGTTGCTCTCCCAATTGCTTGTTCTGGGGAAACATAACCAGCCGAACCGATGGAAGTTCCGGTTTTATGTAAAGAGGTGGTAGTAACGGCTTTGGCTGCACCAAAATCAACTAAAAAAAGTTGGCGATCTTGAGTGCGGCGAATAATGTTTTCTGGTTTAATGTCGCGATGAATTACTTGATGTTGATGAACAAATTGTAAAACTGGTAATAAGTTATTGAGTAAGCCACGAATTTGGGTTTCATTAAAGTTACCCTCTTTGTTGATTACTTTACCTAAATCGTCTCCTGCAATAAATTCTTGGACTAAATATTGTTGGTTATCTTGGATAAAATAAGCTAACAAGTCGGGAATTTGGGGATGTTTTCCTAACTCATCTAAACGAATTGCTTCTCGTTCAAATAATTCTGCTGCTTTTTCCAGTGTACTGGTTCCTTGAGCTTGGGGAAGAAATTGTTTAATGACGCAAAGTGGTTTTGAGGGTTTGTCTTCGTCGGTGGCTAAAAAAGTTTTGCCAAAACCACCTTGTCCGAGAGGTTTTTTAGCACGGTAGCGGTCTTTTAGCAAGAGTTTTTGTCCGCAAGTTAAACAAAATTTACTTGTTTCGGGATTTTGGGGATTGGGGCAGTTAGGGTTAAGACAATAACTCATAATATTTGCTGGAAAAGAGCGCCTATTTTCTATTTTGCACTATTCGTGCTACTGCTTGCGTGCGAGAATTGCTTGGCGAAAACCTAAAACTACTAAAATGTTAGAAAGAGTCAAAAATAATTCTGCCGAACCATGTAACCAGTCTACATTAGCTAAACTTTCGCCGTAGACTTTTTGGGAATAAATTCCTGCGGGAATAGTTACTGCGACAAAGATTAATAGCACGTAAAAGCCAATTAAAGCCAAACGGGGCGTTTTTCCGGAGCGAGTGATAAACCATAAAAAGCCGAGATAGGGAAATAAGGAAATAGCAAATAAGGTGTCTTTGTTCATTGTGAGTAGGTAACTGATAAGCTAATTATTGGTTAGTGGTGGGACGCGAACGCCAAATCCACCAAGCCGCAGCACAAAGGGTACAGTTTCCTAATACTGTCATAGCTGCTTGGACGGTGACAAGCCAGGTTAAAGATTCCGGGTTATCAAAATAATGCCAAGTAACGGCGCACATTGCACTAATGAGTGCAGGTAACATGGCGAAGGAGAGAAAACGCCAAACGCGATCGCCGCTAACTTCACTATATGTCCAGATTAACCAAATTGCAGCGATCCATTCAATAATGCTGGAGATGTGAACGATCCAAGTTGGTAGAGAAAGTGCGTGCATAAATTCCTGAAAATCGGTTAATTCAATTCTTATTAAAGCATTAATTTGCTCTTGCTTAAGTATTCACTGCTTACTTATTCTCCTGCATAATAGTATTTACCAGGAGTAATGTCCAATTTTCCGGCAAATATTGAGAAGCAAAACTTAATGACTAGATTTATTCACGATCAATTTGCTAAAGATTATCTTGAAGAATTACTCAAACCTTATGGAGAAGTAAAAGCTCCTAGTCGAGTAGCAGGAGAAGTAAGAGAAATTGATGTTTTGTTTACTCCCAACTCTGAAGGTAATCTTAGCTTAGAATCACTGGGACTTTTGGGAAGATTTGCTGTTACTTCTTCGATTTTTGAACCCTTCCGCAATGCGGTAAGTTCGGATGAAATTTGCGATTGTTTGTTAAATTTATTAGTGGTTCGGGGAGATTTGCAACGAGAAGCAAATCGCAGTAAGACTCGTCTGCAAGAGTCAGATCTACCTAAGTTGTGGATACTTACTCCGACAGCATCAGCAAATATTCTCGACGGTTTTGGGGCTGTTGAGCATGAAGAATGGTTATCTGGAGTACATTTTATGCCATTTTCGTTGAGAACGGCGATCGTGGTTATTCACCAGTTACCTCGAACTTCAGAAACTTTGTGGTTAAGACTTTTGGGTAAGGGAAGAGTTCAACAAAGAGCAATTGATGAACTAGCAGCACTTCCTACTGATAATTTATTGCGGTCAAATACGCTAAAACTATTGTATAACTTGCAGTTAAATTTGTCAGTTCTTCAAGATCGAGATCCGGAGGATAGGGATTTAATTATGCGTTTAACACCATTTTACGAACAAGAGCAAGAACAAGCAATTCAGCGAGGTGAACGTTTAGTTCTCGAAAATGTCTTGCGGGTGCGTTTTGGTTCGCTAGATGAGGAATTGGCTACTATTCTTGAGCCATTATTAGCATTATCTCCAGAAGAGTTTACTCCTTTGGTAATGCAGTTATCTCGCGAGGAATTATTGGCTCGATTTGGTGGTAGTTAACTGTTAGTTTTTAGCTGATTTTCTTTAGGGATGTTTGTTTTTGTGCATCCCTAAATTATTTTCTAGTTAAATCGAAAATTAAAAGGAATTTAGTCATAAATGTTATTAAGAATGTGGTTCGCCAAAGAGTACAATTGAACAGGTAGCTTGTTGTAAGACTTGGGTGGTTACGTCGCTGACAGCTAAACCTCCCGCAGTGCGACGACGACGCGATCGCACGATCGCCATATCGAATGATTGGGATGCTTTGACGATGACTCCAGCTACGTTGTCGTGGGGAATGGTTTTGATGTCTGCGTTGACAGGGAGATTGGTTTGGGCGAGAATTTTGCTTAGTTCGGCTTCAAAATCGGCGATTTGGCTGGGGGAAGTGCGGCGATCGCAAACGTGGAGTAAAGTAATTGTAGCTTGGTTTGCATCAGCGAATAGTTGTGCAAAGCGGACTACTCGAATTGCATGAGAAGAAAGATTTTTGATCGGAACTAAAATCCGGTGCATATTAATCGGTTCGTCGAGTAAACGCATTACTGCTACCGGACAATGTGCAGCCCAAAAAACGCTATCGATAATATTACCAAATAATCTGGCTCGCAAACCTGTAGTTTGACTCCAACCCATGACAATTAAACTCGCATTTTGTTCTCTAGCAGTGCGACTAATTCCTTCAGCAATATCGTCATCAATGCGTAAAGCTGGATGAGATTCTACATTAAATTCTGCACTAATATCAGTTGCTCTTTGTAAAAGTTTTTGACTTTGTTTAATTGCACCTCCTAGTTGAGGTTCATCCATGTGAACGTGCGCGGGAGCGATCGCTAAAGGTACAATATGTCCGGACTCATGACGGGCTAACAGCGCCCCCATTTCAATTAAATACCTGACTGTTAAAGGATTGTAGAGAGGGACAACAACGATAAAATGATGAGGTGAGATGTTCTCACTGGGAATTGGTTCTTCACTTACTATACCCCAATTTTCAGTTTGGATCTCGTTAGTAGGTTTAGGAATTGGTAATTTACTGGCAAATCTTGCTGTTGCTAAAGGTCCGAGAATCGACGTAATTAGCATTAAAACAATTACTGCATTAAAAACTGCATCGGGGATTAATCCTGCTTCTAAACCAGCTAAAGCCGCCGCTAAAGTTGCTGCTACTTGAGGTAAGGATAGCGACCACATTGTTAAAGCTTCATTCCAGTTATAATTATACAATAATTTAGCTAACAATGCTGCTAAAAATTTACTTCCTAGCAATCCAACTAAAATTGCTAAAGTTAGTCCTAAACCTGTAGACAAACTATTGATAAAAGCCGGAATATCTAACAGTAATCCCATTCCGACGAAGAAAAAGGGAATAAATAATGTTGAACCAACAAATTCAACCTTTTCTTCCACTGGTCCATGTCCCACTACATCATTAACTGCTAAACCAGCTAAGAATGCACCAACAATTTTATCAACATTAATTAGTTGCGCTCCTACGGAAGCTAAAAATACGGCTAAAAGTACAAACAAAAACTGATTGCTTTCTTCATCTCCGGTGCGACGAAAATATTCTTTACCCGCCCAATCTAAACCGAATAAAACCGCCGCCGCATAAATCGCTAACGCAGCTAATTGAATCACTAAAGTTAGGGTAGAAAATTCTCCTGAATGAATCGCGACGCAGATTGCTAGAACTAGCAAAGCGGCGATATCAGTAAAAATTGTTGCCCCAATTGTGACGGTAACTGATTCATTGGCAACTACCCCCAATCTATTCACAATTGGATAGCCTAAAAGCGTATGAGAAGCGATTAAAGAACCAATTAAAATTGCCGAATTCCAACCAAAGCCAAATATTCTTCCGACAATAGCGCCAATAATTAAAGGTAGTAAAAACGTGGCAAGTCCAAAGCCAAGAGAACGATTTTTTGTTTTGCGAAATTCAGCCAAATCAATTTCTAAACCAGCAACGAACATGAGATAAATTTTCCCAATGTCCGATAGTAGTTTCATTGTCTCATCTTCGGCTGAAAGTAAATTTAAACCATTTTGACCTAAGATTACTCCTGCTACCAATAATCCAACTAATCCAGGCAGCTTGATTTTTTCAAAGATAGGTGGTACGGTCAAAATGACCAATAAAAGGATCGTAAAATCAACGATTGGGCTATCGGGAATAAAATTTAGTAGCTGTTCCATCGAAAAGGTAACAGAAAAGGTTTGCGATCGGCGCAGTTTACACTCAAGCAGGTAAGTTAAATTGACACCAATGAGTGAGACTAACAAAAACGTTACATTAGTTTAACATTCCGATCAACCCGAAAAGCGACGATCGCGATCGCACCATGAGAGAATATTTCCTGAAAAAATCTATCTTGAGGTAGAAGAATAGAAAAGTACACTAGCTTGTGAAAAAGCCTGAATTTCTATGCAAACAAGATCGGTGAAAATCGTTGCTACAGGTAAGTATTTACCAAAAAATAAAGTTACTGCTACACAATTAGCTGCCAAACTGGGTATAGATGCAGCTTGGATTGAAAAAAAATCTGGGGTGCAAGTGCGTTATTTTGTCGAGGATGAATCCGCTTCTGAAATGGGTGCGTATGCCGCGAAATCTGCCCTAGAAGCTGCTGGTTTGTCATTTTTTGATATTGATTGCCTAATTTGCACTAGCAGCACTCCAGAGCAAGCAATTCCTTGTACGGCGGCTTTGGTACAAAAGCGTTTGGGAGGGGAAAATTCAGGTATCCCGGCGTTCGATCTTAACTCGACTTGCTTGAGTTTTGTCACGGGATTGGATACAATTGCTTACGCGATCGCGGCTGGACGTTATCGGCGCGTGTTACTGGTAGCGACGGAAGTTTGCACGGGCATTAATTGGGAAGATCGAGAAACTTGCACTTTATTTGGTGATGGTGCGGCTGCTGTGATTATCGCCCAAACTGAGGAAGATGAGACAGGAAAAATTATTTGTTCTCGCTTAGAAACTTACAGTCGCGGGGCGAATTTATGCGAATGTAAAGCTGGGGGAAATAAGTATCATCCCCAAGACTATAGCAAAAATTTGTCACAGTTTCTTTTTACTATGAATGGCAAAGCAGTATTTCGCTTTGCTTGCGAAATTTTACCTGATTTTCTCGATCGCCTTTTCCAACCTGCGGGTTTAGAAATAAGCGATCTCGACATGGTCATTCCTCATCAAGCTAGTTTAATGGCAATGAAGCTAATTCGCAAGCAACTGGGCATTCCCAAAGAAAAATGGTTAGCGATCGCGCACAATCATGGTAACACGATCGCGGCTTCAATTCCCATGGCACTTCACGAAGCGATCGTACAAGAAAAAATTCAGCGCGGATCGTTAATCATGCTACTCGGTACCTCAGCAGGTTTTTCCGTCGGTGCGATCGTCATGCAATACTAACTCAATTTCCCCACAATTATTTGAGGAACTTCAATGAATTTACTAATCATCATTCTTGCCATTACTATCCTAGCCGTTCGGATTTGGAAATACCAAACTATTACTCATTTTTTCAGCCAAGTTTCCCCACCCTTACCCGACGAAATTGGACAAGATAACGATAACATCCAGATTAGCATTCTGCAACCAATTTTAAGCGGCGACCCCACATTATGGTCATGCTTATCAGGTAACTTAGAAATGGTAACGAGTTACCAATGCGAATTTCTCTGGTTAGTAGACACCGACGACGAAATCGGAATTGCCGGTTGTCAAGAATTAATTAACAGCTACCCAGAGCGTCACATTCGCCTCCTTACTTTACCACCTCCCCCTGATAAAATTAGCCCGAAAACATATAAATTAATTGAAGGCTTAAAACAAAGCCAAGGTGAATACATCACCGTCCTCGATGACGATACAATTTTACCAGATTGGGCATTCGAGCAAAGCCTTCCTTTACTCAACCAACCAGAAATAGGAGTCACCTTTGGCTTACCTTACTATCTCAACTTTTCTAACCTTTGGTCAAGCTTACTCGCAGCAGTAGTTAACGGTAACAGTCTCCTCACCTATATTCCCTACACCTACCTAATCAAACCCATCACCCTCAACGGAATGTTTTTTGTCATCAAAAAAGAAATATTAGCCCAAATCAACGGATTTTCCGGCTTAGAAAACACCCTAGTAGACGATCACGCGATCGCCATGCGCTTTCGCGAGTATAATTATCAACTGAAACAATCACCAGTCTGTCACGGAATCAGCACCCAAGTTAACAACCTAACCCACTACTTAAACATTATCAACCGTTGGTTTATTTTCCCCCAAGCCTCAATCATGAGACTAGGAAACTTCCAAGATTTACTCATCTTCTATACCATCGTTTTATTACCCACCTGCTTCCCCTTACTCATCTTTCTTTACACCCTAATCTTCCCCTCAATTTACACCCTAACCTACAGCTTAATCTACTTCAGCTTTAGTTACTGGATGCTCGCAAAGTTCAACCAAAACTACCTCAACCAAGCAACTCCCAACCACAAAATCATCTTACTCATAATCCTCCAAATCCTCCTCCCAATTAATATTATACTTTCCTTAATATCACCAAAAAAAATTAACTGGCGAGGACACATCATGGAAATAAAAAAAGATGGAACATTCACCTTTATCCAACGCCGAAACCAGAATTAATAGCGATCGTTAAATCTGCTAAAAACTACCCACCAAAACCCCAATCATAAACCCCTTTGCGACTTTGCGACTTTGCGCGATGCTTTCTCAAAATGATTCAAATTATTCTAATAATCATCACACTACCATTACTATTAACCCTAGCCGAAACCCTAATTTGGTTCAATCTTTTGCATCAACAAACAAGCACCAAAACACCTTCTAAAAACAATTGGCAAAACGCAATTGTTTTCCTCACAGGAATCAGCGACTACAAAGCCACCAACCTACAACCAGAACAAATAAACTTCATCCAAAATATTAGCAAACACTTTCCCGCCGACATAGCGATCGCCGAACCTTTTCCCTATGAAAAAATTACCGCCCAAAAATATTTACCTCTTGACATTTGGGACAAAATCCGTTACAAATCGCCACCATTATTAGTAATTTCCTTACACAACTTCTGGCAAACAATTTTCAGCGCCTGGTTTCCCAAAACTCATGGTAAAATAGTCGCCAAATGTCTAATTAATCGTTTAGGCATTCCCGAAACCACCCACAGTAACTTAATCTTTATTTGTGGAAGTGTCGGCGCAAATATCGCCTTAACAGCCACACCAATATTAACCGAAAACTGGCAAATTAGGGTCTCAATTATTTCCTACGGAGGCGTTTTTGGTTCAACATCAGCCTTTGACAGCATAGACCATTTTTATCACCTAGTAGGAAAGCAAGACAACTGGACAAAAATAGGTAAAATTTTATTTCCCCAACGGCTACTATCCAGAGGTGGAATTGCCAAAGCCAGACAAGAAAATCGCTATAGCATCCATTATACTGGAGAGCATACCCACATGGGATACCTCAGCGAGATCCAAGTCAACCCGACTCAACTAACCTACCAAGACTTAACCCTCAAAACAGTTATTCAACTACCAATTTGGGAAAAATTATCATCACAGTTATGAAAGTTCTCGTCACTGGTGGAACCGGATTTTTAGGTAAACGACTAGCTAGCAAATTAAAGCAGCTAAACTATGAAGTTACTGTCTTAGGAAGAAACACGATTATTGGCAAACAACTTGCTAGCGAAGGGTTAAATTTTATCCCAGTTGACTTGCAAAACCCCCAAGCTACAATTGCCGCTTGTCAGAAACAAGATTACATCTTCCATTGTGCAGCATTATCCTCACCTTGGGGAAAATATCAAGACTTTTATAACGCCAACGTTATCGGAACCAAAAATATAATCCAAGCTTGTCAAACTCATCAAGTAAAAAGATTAATTCACATTTCCACCACTGCCGTTTACTTTGATTTTACCCATCGTTTCAACATCAAAGAAAACTCGCCCTTACCTAGCAAACCAGCTAACCACTACGCCAAAACCAAACTACTAGCTGAAACCGAAATTAACCAAGCCACCAAACAAGGACTTCCAGCAATTATAATCCGACCTCGCGGCATATTTGGACCCGGAGATACAGCAATTTTACCTCGATTAATTCGTACCAGTCAAAGCTTTGGTATACCTTTCATTAACGATGGTCAAGCTTGTATCGATATTACTTATATTGACAATGTAGTCGATGCCTTACTTCTATGTAAAGATGCCCCCGATAAAGCACTAGGTAAAATTTTTAATATTAGTAATGACGAACCGATGAAATTAGCAAAAATTTTAACAATGTTGTTTGCTACACTTGACTCTCCCTTGAAAACTAAACGTTTTTCTTATCCTACAGCCTACGGGTTAGCAACTATTCTGGAAAATTTCGGTAAAATTATGGGGAAAGAACCACTTTTGACTCGTTATACAGTAGGATTACTCGCTTTTAGTCAAACTTTAGATATTAGCGCCGCTAAAGAAGAATTAGGTTATCAACCAAGTATAAGTATCGAAGAAGGTTTGAACAGATTTGTCAGTTTTTATACAACTATTTAACACTCATATACTCTATACTGATTAAAAATTTCCTAGTTAGTAGTGGGGACTTTAGTCCTCTTTTTCTTGACTTGACTACTGCGCTAAAGCGCCGACTACGAACTACTCTGGAAAAATCGAACAGATTTGTCAGTTTTCATACAACTATTTAACACTCATATACTCTATACTGATTAAAGATTTCCTCGTTAGTAGCTCAGACTTTAGTCCGACTTGTAACAAACTAAACTAAAAAGTAATTCAGGTTTAGTCTTCTTCTTTACTTAACTGCGGCGCTAAAGCGCCAACTACGAACTACTCTGAAAAAATCGAACAGATTTGTCAGTTTTCATACAACTATTTAACACTCATATACTCTATACTGATTAAAGATTTCCTCGTTAGTAGTGGGGACTTTAGTCCTCTTTTTCTTGACTTGACTACTGCGCTAAAGCGCCAACTACGAACTACTCTGAAAAAATC